>JAXDOA010000041.1:0-12048 GCA_034669125.1 Hyphomicrobiales bacterium | reverse complement strand
ACGTGGCTCAGGTCGAGGCAAAACGCCGATGTGTAAAAGTCCTCGAGCGGCATCTCGTCGATCGAGGCCGCGCCGGAAGCGGGATTGAAATGACACGGCGCGTCGACATGAGTCCCGGCGTGATCGCTCAGCGACATGAACAGCGCCTTGGAGGAGAAGCGCGTCTGCCCCGCGGTTTTGATCTCGTCGTGGTCGTACCAGGTGCTGAGCGCGAACGGCGGATGGGAGGGATGGGTCGGCGTGCGGTGATAGAGCTCGCGACTGAGGTCGATGAATTTCATTTCAGAAGCACTCCGCCGTGGTCGGGAGTCCGGGACAAGCCAAATTCATCATACAAGAAGAGGCCCTCTCCCGGCTCACGTCTTCGACGGTTCGCCACCCTCTCCCGCAAGCGGGAGAGGGGAAGAAAGGAGCGCCGCGCCCGCGCGCCCCGGGGATAACTTTTCGAAAAAAGTTATCCCCGCCTGCAAAACCGCATTTGTCATGATTGCACCCTGCTCGATGAGGGGCGCTTCTAGAGGCGTCTTGAAGTGGAGCGGGCCGGAGAGCGGGGCCGGAGAACAGGCCCATAACGCTTTCCGGCAGCCGGCGCCCGGCAATTCCGGGCCTTGGTTGGTGCGGCGCCCGCGGGCGAGGTTCGCACCCTCGCACTCGGGCGGCGTCGGGGCTCCGCCCGGAGGTACTATGGCCTCCTGCCAGGAGCTGGCTGACGGCAGCGCTTAAAGCGCGCTGCTGAAAAGCGCGGCCCGATGCCGTAAGGAGAACGCCGCAGCAGAGCGCCGAGAGGCGCGCCGGCCCCCGTCAGTGGCCGGTCGTCTCTGGCCGAATTTCCGGAGATGGACCTATCCGCGAGGACGGTCATCGGGTGCGGCGCTTCCGCACCAGCGCCTGTCGGCGTTCTGCTCCCCTCCTTCGCGCTGTCGCGCTACGGAGGGCAAGCCCGGTACCGCCAACCGGGCTATCGCGGGCTTGCCCGCCGAAGCTTCAGCGAAGGCGGGCGGCGGAGCGTTGGCTGTTTGACAATTGAATCGGATGCGAGAGACCGGCGGACCCTCACTCCGCCCCGTACCGCTTGAATTCCTCCGCGATATCGCGCTGGAGCATGATCGCGGCTTCCATCTCGTTCTGCCCCGCCGCGTCCCCGGACATCAGCCGCGCCATGCCGCGTGCGTAGAGCGCAAATGGCCGCGCTTCGATGGCGATCGCGGCGCTGAAATCGTCGATGGCCTTGTACAGATCCTCAAGCCCGCGGCGCTGCATCAGATGGAGATAGCCGCGCCGCTCGTACGCCGCGATGCCGGGCGCGGTCCGGATCACCGCGTCGCATTGTTCGAGCGTGCCGCACACGGGGCTGCGGCTTTCGGCGTCCGCCGCGCCGGCCAAGGCAAGGAGCACGCAGGCGATCGCGAACGCGCGCATCACCTCACTCCGCCGCCGCGCGCTTCTCTCCGGAAAACGCCGGCATCACCTCGTGCGCGAAGCGGCGCAGGTTCGCCACCCCGCCGCCCGCGCCGTTGAGCAGCACGTGCGCGATGCCCGCCGCGCTCAAGCGTTCGAGCTTGGCCGCGATCTCGTCTGGCGTGCCGTAAAGCGCGCTCTCTTCCGCCGCATCGAGCGTGTAGTCGAACGACAGCATGCTCGACTTGACCGCACCGGGCGCCGCCGCAAGCTCGGTCATGCGCCGCTGGTTGGCGAGCCGCGCCTCGACCGCCTTGCGCTTGTCCTCGGCGTCCTTCGCCACATAGAACGCGCGCGCGACGCCGACATCCATCGGGTCGAAGCGCCGGCCCAGCGCCTCGACTTCCGCCTTGTAGATGTTGAAGCGTTCGATCAGCGCCGAAAACGAGGCGAACTGGTCGAGCAAAAGCTTCGCGCCGCGCTGCGCCACCTTAGCGATCGAGTCCGGCTGGCCCGCCGCCATCCAGATCGGCGGATGCGGCTTCTGCCGCGTCGGCGGCTCGACCACGATGTTCTCGAAATTCCAGAACTTGCCGTGGTGCGAGAAGCGCTCATTGGAGGTCCACGCCTTCAGGATCACCGCAAGCGATTCCTCGAAGCGCGCGTCGGCTTCCGCGATCGGAATGCAGAAGCCCGAAAACTCGTTGTGGCGATAGCCCTTGCCGACGCCGAATTCGAGCCGCCCGCCCGAGAGCAGGTCGATGGTCGCGGCCTGCTCGGCGAGCAGCACGGGGTTGTGCCACGGCAGCACCAGCACCGCGGTGCCGAGCCGCAAGGTCGAGGTGCGCGCCGCGACCCATGTGAGCAGGTTGAGGCTCGCCGACACCTGCCCGAAGCCGGTGAAGTGATGCTCGACCACGAAGCTCGAGGAATAGCCGAGCGCCTCCGCCTCGACGTTGTAGTCGATGAAATCGCGAAAGCCCGCGCCGGAGTCGAGATCCGGCCCGCCGCGTTGCGCCTGCGCCGAGCCGAACAGTCCGAATTTCATGGGGTGTGTTACGCCGTCTGGTGGTTCTTCAATTTGAGCGCGGCCATCACCAGCAAGATGCCGAACACGATCGCAAACGACGCAATGGCCCAGATCAGCCCGATCGCGCCGGCGCCGGGGGCGACCAGCATGATCACGCCGAACAGCACCGAGATCACGCCGCCGAGAATCAGGGTCCATTCATTGTCGATTTCCTTGCGCAGCCGGATCGCGCCGGCGATCTGGAAGATGCCGAGCACGATCGCCCAGCTGGCGATGAACACCAGCAGCACCAGCGCAGTCACGCCCGGCATCAGGAAGGTGAGCAGCCCGACGATGATGCCGAGCACGCCGATCAGCGCGAGCCACCAGCGCGAGCCGACGTTGCCGCCCATGATCGCGTGGGCGAGCGCGAGGATGCCGTCGACCAGCGCGAATGCGCCCCAGAACAGCACCAGCACCGCCAGCGTGATACCGGGCCAGATGAAGGCGAGCACGCCGAAGATGATGGCGGCGATGCCGCGCAGCAGAATGAGCCACCAGTAGCGTGCGAGTCCCTGCAGCATGAGCGGCGTGCCGGGTGCGGGTGAAGGCATGGCTGACATGGTCGAGCCCTCCGTGGAGCCAAAAAGCGAGCGTGCCCATGGTATCACTTAGGGCGCCGGGGCGCAGCCCGCCACACGGTTGACGCAAGTCGATGCCAATGGCATCCGCCAAGGCACGGATTCATCGCCATCCAAAGGGGAATACTCATGTTTCGCATGCTCGGAGCCGCCGCTCTGCTGACGCTCGCCTGGGCCATGCCGGTGCAGCAGGCAGCCGCTCAGGACCCGATCGCCGGCGGGATTTTCGGCGGCGCAGTCGGCGGCCTGATCGGCGGCGCGCTCGGGGGACGCGGCGGGGCTGTCGCCGGCGCGATTATCGGCGGCACCACGGGCGCAGCGATTGCGGCCGAAGGCCAGCGCCGCAACGGCTACTACTGGTACCGCAACGGCTGCTACGTGCAGCAGCCCGACGGCAGCTACGCGGTCGTCCCGCCCGGTTATTGCGGCGCGCCCGGCCCCGCGGTTGTTGGACCCGGCCCTGGGTATGGGCCCGGGCCCGGCTATGGCGCCGCACCCGCCGCGGATGATGACGAGGTTGAATACATCCAGCCCGGCGCGGGCCCGCAGCGCGCGGTGAGCCAGGACGCCATCGACGCCTGCGCGCGGCGCTATCGCTCCTACGATCCGCGCTCGATGACGTTCCTGTCGAACGACGGCATGCGCAAGCCTTGTCCCTAAGCATGATCCCGAAAAGTGGGAACCGGTTTTCGGACAAGATCATTCTCAAAGCACGTTGCGGCGAATAGGCGCCTTGGAGCGGCGGCGTAGGCCGGTCTAGGCTTCCCCGACAAACGAGGGAACGCCATGATCACGCGCCGCCGCGCACTTTTGTTCGCAACATCGGTCTTCGCGCCCGCGCTGCTCACCCGCACGGCGCGCGCGCAGGCGTGGCCGAACCGCTTCGTGCGGCTGATCGTGCCGTATCCGGCGGGCGGCGGCGCCGATGCGATCGCGCGCATCCTCGGCCAGCGGCTCACCGAAAACTGGGGCCAGCAGGTGCTGATCGAGAACAAGGGCGGCGCCGGCGGCAACATCGCGTCGGACGCCGCCGCCAAGTCGCCGCCCGACGGCTACACCATGTATCTCGGCGCCGAATTCCTCACGACCAACATCCACGTTTATCCAAAGCTCTCCTACGATCCGATCGCCGACCTGCAGCCGGTCAGCGCCGTGGTGCAGTATCCGACCATCGTCGCGCTGCCGAAGGACTCCCCCGCCAATACCGTGGCGGACTTCATCGCCCTCGCGAAATCCAATCCCGGCCGCACCTTCGGCACGCCGGGACACGGCACGGGTCCGCATCTCGCGGGCGAGCTGTTCAAGCGCGCCGCCGGCATCGAACTCACCCATGTGCCCTATCGCGGCGCCGCGCCGGGATTGAACGATCTCGTCGGCGGCCGCATCGACTCGTTCTTCAACAACATCGCCCCGGTGGTGCCGCTGATGAACAGCGGCCAGGTGCGCGGCCTCGCCGTGACCACCGCGCGCCGCTCCGCGGCCGCGCCCGAGGTGCCGACCATCGCGGAGTCCGGCCTGCCCGGCTTCGACGTGCCGGGCTGGTACGCGATCTTCGTTCCGGCCAGATCGCCACCCGACATCGTCGCGCGGATGAACACCGACATCATCGCGGTGCTCGCCGATCCCGCCGTGAAGGGCAAGCTCGAAGCCCTCGGCCTGTTCGTCGGCGGCTCGACGCCGGAGGCGCTCGGCAACTACGTCAGGACCGAGACCGACAAGTGGGGCCCGATCATCAGGGCGGCGGGCATCACCATCAAGGAGTGACGGCGCCCGCCCGCCATGCAGGATCGCGCGCGTGCCATTCGCAATTGAGCGGCCTGCGCCCCGTTGCTGCATGCTAACAGACGGCGTCCGTTCGCGTTTTCCCGGAGGATCGCCTTGAGCGCTGGCGTCGGCACCGAGCCGCGCGTTGAACCCGCGTCGCCTGTCGAGCGCCGCGAGAACATTCCGCTCGCGATCCTGCTGATGGTCGGCTCGGGCGCGGTATTCACGTGCTCGAATGCCGCTACGAAATGGCTGGTCGCCAGCTATCCGATCGGTGAAACGCTATTCACCCGCACGCTCGTCTCGCTGATTTTTCTCGGGGCATTCATTCTTCCGACTGCGGGTCTGGTGGTGTTCCGAACGCGGCGCATCCAGGCGCACATGATACGCGCGGGGTCGCAGTTTGCCTCGCAAGTCATGCTGGCGATTGCCTTCACGATGATGCCGCTCGCAGGCGTGACGGCCATCATGTTCTCCTCACCGATCTTCACCACGCTCGCTTCGATCTACTTCCTGCACGAGCGGGTTGGCGCTTCACGCTGGATCGCCTTGCTGATCGGCTTCCTCGGCGTGCTGGTGATCGCAGCACCAGGCGCCGACTCGTTTCAGGTCGGCGCGCTGTTCGCGCTCGGCAATGCGGTCCTGTTCGGCACCGTGGTGGTCGGCGTACGCGGCATGACGGCGACGGAGTCGACCGGCACGCTGATCATGTACCAGCTCACGCTGCTGACGATCGTGTACGCCCTAACGCTTCCGTTTGGCTTCGTCATGCCGACGGGGTTCGATGCCCTGATCATGGTCGTCAGCGGGCTCGGAAACGGGGCCGCGCAATACGCGTGGACCCGCGCGATCCATCTTGCTCCGGCGTCGGCCGTCGTGCCGTTCCAGTATCTCCAGCTCGTCTGGGCGATACTGCTCGGCTTCGCGGTCTGGGGCGACTTGCCGACCGCCGCCCTGCTGACGGGATCGGCGATCGTGATCGCCTCGGGGCTCTTTCTGTTCTGGCGTGAAACGCGGAAGGTGCCGGTGGCGGAGGACTAAGCGTCCAACGGCTTGTAATAGCGCCAGATCCCCCACTGGCTGAACGGGATGCGCCGCTCCGAGGACAGATAGGCGGCGATGCGCGGGCGCTTGGCCACGCGGTCGCGCAACGCAATGACGCGCGGAATTTTCTTCTCGAACCTCTTCATGCGTTTGGGAAAGCCGTAGCGCAGGCCCTCGACGATCTGGAACAGGCTGAGATCGACATACGTGAGCTTGCGGCCGGTGAGCCACGGCCCGCCGCTGCGCTCCAGTATCTTCTCGAAATAGCCGAGGAACTTCGGCACGCGGTAGCGCCAGAAGTCCCTGGTGCGCCGCTTCGCCGACGGGATCTGCTCCTCGAAGTAGAGCCAGCTCGTCACCGGATGATGCGTATCGTGGATCTCCACCACGATGTCGGTGATCAGAAGCTGCAGTTGATGCACCCACAGCCGCCCCGCTTCGTCCTTCGGCGCGAGGCCGAGGCGCGGCCCAAGGTAGTGCAGGATGTTCGCGGTCTGCGCGATGACGAGCTTGCCGGCTTTCAGGATCGGCGGCGCGAACGGCGGATGCTTCTCGGCCTTCCGCTCGATCAGCTTGGTGATCGTGCCGTCGCCGCGCTTGCGCGCGACGTCGACATAATCCGCGCCTGCCTCTTCCAGCGCGAGCCGTATGAACTCGCCGCGCCCCTGAATGCCAGTCCAATAGTAAAGTTCGTAGCGCATGGGCGTCGCTCAATAGAAACGCGGCGGCCTGTGTGAGCCGCCGCGTCACGCTATCAAAACATCAGTTACCGGCGAAGCAGTAAAGCAAGCCGTCACCGCCGGTGCTCTTCAGGTCCGCCTGACTGCAGCCGCCATCTGGTCCGCGCGAAGGATGCGAGGAGTTCCACGACAGCATCGGCGCCGACTCGTTCAGGCCCTGACGATCGTGATGGCCAACCATGACGGCGCCCGCGCCGCTCTTGGTATAGTTGCCGCAAGTGCGGTCGTCGGCGCCGGTGAAGGCGGTGCCGTCGGACTGCGATCCGGTAAGGATGTCATGACGGTTCGGCGTATCGCCGCGGCCGTTGATCACCTCGCCCTTTTCGCTCAGCGCCGTCTGCTTGTTGAGATTGTTGGTGCCGTGCAATTCCGCGAGGTCCTTCGCGACCACGACGCCCTTGGCGTTCTGCCACGGCCCGCGCCCGATGCGATCCTTCGCATTCACCGCGCCCGCGCCTTGCGTCGACAGATAGGCACGCCACGTCTTGCCGCTGGAGCCCGCCGCCTGCGCCAACGTCTGGCAATGGCGGTCTGCGCCCTCGAGGCCGCCGAGATCGGCGCCTTTGCCCGGCCCGGCACTCGTGATGAAGAACGTCATCGCGTTCTGTTGCGCTTGCGCGTAGGTCAATCCGCCCGCGGCCAGCACCGTGCACGCAATCAAGGCCAAACCTGTCGCCCTTTTCATAGGCAGTCCTCCTGTTTGTTGCCAGTATTGTTATGAACCGCCAACGGGCTGCCCGTATTCCTCATCGGTGACCTGTTCCATCCACTCGACGTGCTTGCCGTCGAGCGACTCCTGCATCGCAATGTGCACCATGCCGGTGTTCGGCCCCGCGCCGTGCCAGTGTTTCTCGCCCGGCGGAATCCACACCGTGTCGCCGGCCTTGATCTCGCGGATCGGGCCGCCCTTCGCCTGCACGCGCCCGACACCGGACATGACGTGCAGTGTCTGCCCGAGGGGATGAGTGTGCCACGCGGTGCGCGCGCCCGGCTCGAAGCTCACGCGGCCCGACCGGATGCGCGCGGGCGCGGGCGCCTCGATGATCGGATCCTGCCACACCACGCCGGTGAACGATTCCTTCGGCTGCCGGCGCGTCGGCACCGAACCGCTCGGTTTGATTTCCATCGGTCCCTCCACTGTCTGTGTGGCGATGATCGCAGGCGGGGGTATCACCGTACAAGACCGCTTTGGACCCCTCGCTGCTTCTTAAACCTTGTGCGTTTCTTGAACCTTGTGCACCGCACGCGCGACCAATCCATGACGGCGGCTGCGCCTGCAGCGGGTGAGAATCGAAATCGAACACGCGGCCCACCCGGCTGCCAGAGGAGATAAGACGATGCGTCTTCCCGTTTTGGCCGCTCTCGGCCTTGCTGTTATCGCCTGCTCGCAAGTCGTCACCGTCAGTGACGCTTCGGCTTTCCCCAACGCCACGCGCTTCTGCGCCCAGTACAAGGGTGGCGCGGAGAACTGCGGCTTCTACACGTTCAACCAGTGTCTCGCGGCGCTCGCCGGCAATGGCGGCGTGTGCACGATGGCGGCGTACCAGGGCGACGTGATCCGCGTGCATACCCCGTACGGCTCGTACCGGATCCGCAACTAGAACGACCGCGCTTTACGCGCACAAAGAAAAAAGCCCGGCATCGCTGCCGGGCTTTGCTTCGTTTGTTATTATCGCGTCGCTCAGGTCTGCTGGATTGCCGAGAGCAGCCAGTGGCCGCCCGGCGCGCGCGTGAAGGTCCACACTTCGGTTGCCTCCTGCGTCGCGTCGGTGCCGTCGGCGGCTTTCCCCGTTGCACGGTCGACGTAGCGGTCCTTGAGCGAATAGCGCATCGCGACACTCGCATACTCCTTGCCGTCTTCGCGCCAGGCCTCGGCGAGATCGCCCTGCAGCAGCTTCACGTCGCTGATTTCGTTGACGACGCCGCGGCTCGCGTTCTCCGACAATTCCTCGGCGTAGTAGGACAGCATTTCCGGCGTGAGATGCGGCCGCAATGCCGCGAGGTCTTCGCGCCCGTACGCGGTCTGCACGTCGCCGAGCAGTTTCTCGAACGTGTCGAAGTCCTCAGGCTTCACCTCGATCGGCTCGACCACAGGCGCGGCGGCGGCAGCGCTGCCGCCACCAAATCCGCCGAAGGCGCCCAATGCCGAGCGCTGCTGCGGCTGTTGCGTGTCGCCTTCCATCTGGCGCGGCAGGCCCGCGTAGGCCGGCTGCGGCTGCGAGCGGCGCTGCCACCAGCGATAGATCAGCATCCCGACCACGACGATCAGGCCGACCTGCAACAGCAGGCCGAGGATCGACGCGAAGCCGCCAAGGCCGCCGAGGAAGCCGGCGCCCGAGAGCATGCCGAACAAGCCGGCGCCGAGGAAGCCAAGCGCGAGGCCGCCGAGCAGGCCGCGACCGGTCAGTCCGCCAAGCAGCCCACCCGGCTGCGTCACAGGCGGGCGAGCCGCGGTGGTCGCCGCGCCGGGTGTGGCCGGCGTCGTCATCGTGCGATTGATCGGAGCGGCCGCATTGGGCGCCGTGGCGGTCGGCGGCGGAGCGGAGAAGGTCTTGGTGCCGCGCGAGCCCATGCTCGACCGCGGGCGGGCATCGGCGTCGGCGATCACCATGGTGAACGCCGCAGCGATTGCCAAAGCCGCAAGTAGCGGACGGAACAGTTTCATTCGTCTCTCCCAGTAGCCCGGTGGGGCGCTCGGAATATCGGTACCGGGGGGTGCTTTGTGAAGGGCCGGCGCCTGCGGCGTGACCGCGCGGCAGGTCCTCCCGCGCCGCACCAAAAAGGGCTACGATGAATTAACGGCGGCCGACCGCCGGGCGAAAAACATCAGGGAGGCGACGATGCGACGCATTTTTGCGATGACGGCGATGATTCTGGGCGCAGCATTGAGCACCGGGCCGGCAGCCGCTCAACAAGGCGCCAAGGCCGACGCTCCGCCGACGTTCCAGCCCGAGCCGTTTTGGCCAAAGCCGCTCCCGGAAAACTGGGTCCTCGGGCAAGTGGCCGGCATCGCGGTCGGCCCCGACGACCGCATCTGGATCCTGCACCGGCCCGCGTCGCTGCTCGACGACGAGAAGGGTGCGCAAGCCAATCCGCCGCAGACCAAGTGCTGCAAGGCAGCGCCCCCGGTCATGGAATTCGACGCCGAGGGCAACCTGCTGCGCCACTGGGGCGGCCCCGGCGCCGGCTACGAATGGGTCAAGAACGAGCACGGCCTGCATATCGACAAGGACGGCAATGTCTGGGTCGGCGGCAACAATGACGGCGACCAGCTCTTGCAGTTCACGCCGGACGGAAAATTCATTCGCCAGGTCGGCAAGGACGACGGCACCAAAGGTCCGAAGTCCAATGATACGGCGCGGCTCAACCGCCCGGCGCACATGTTCACCGACGATGCCGCGAACGAGATCTATGTGGCGGATGGCTACGGCAATCGCCGCGTGATCGTGTTCGACTCAAAGACCGGCACCTACAAACGCCACTGGGGCGCCTACGGCAACGTGCCGAACGACGACAAGCAGCAGCCCTATTCGCCGACCGCCGAACTCTCCAAGCAGTTCTCAATCCGGTGCACTGCGTGCGCGTGTCGAACGACGGGCTCGTCTACGTGTGCGATCGCGCCAACAACCGCATCCAGGTTTTCCAGAAGGACGGCAAGTTCGTGAAGGAATTCCAGGTGGACAAGTCGACGCTGCAGAACGGCTCGGTCTGGGACCTCGTCCTTTCGGAGGACAAAGACCAGAAATTCATTTTCGTCGCGGACGGCGCCAACGGGCAGATCACCGCGCTCGTGCGTGGCAGCGGCGAGCAGCTCAACCAGTGGGGCCGCCACGGCCGCCAGCCGGGGCAGTTCAAGTGGGTGCACAACATGGCGATCGATTCCAAGGGCAACCTCTATACCGCCGAGGTCGGCTTCGGGCGCCGCGTGCAGAAGTTCAAGCGGGTGAATTGAGCAAGTACAAAATTGTTTGCGCTGGCGATACGCGGGCTTGACCCGCGTATCGCGGCGGCGGCACTCTGGATGCGTTGCCGTTGCAAGGAGACGATTATGCGCTTCAATCCGCTGCCGGTCGCGGCGCTTGCTCTCTCGCTTCTGGCGGTCCCGGCGCACGCCGAGATCTGGAGCGTGTACGGCATCAACGGCAACGACACCGGCGGCATCATTCCGTGGTCGCCGGCCTTGCGCGCCTACGGCTATCGCGAGGCCGCGCAGCACCACTGCTCCGGCTATAAGAGGATCGCCCGCATCACGAGCGTACACGCGCGCTACGGCGACTATGTCGGCTTCGCCTGCGAATTCCCGCGCAACTACGATCCGGTCGGACGCGGCGACTGGTGGATGCGGCCGATGTTCGGAATCTTCTGATTGAGGCTTGCGCGGGACGAAAACAGGCCGCGCGGCGGGTTGTCCTGATTGTCCACCCCGCCCGCGATTCCATAGAAAAAACAACGCGAAGCCACAAACTTCAACCACCTCCGCCACAAACCCGAAATAGCGTTTCCCCTGTCGGCGACGCGTATCTGTCACCGGCGGGGGCGGTTCCGGTCGCCTCAGGTTGCCCCCTGGCTGTCGATCGGGCCGTCCTTTTTTTCTTCTGGCACACTTCTCCGGTGAACGCGCAACGCCGCGCCAAGGAAAGCGTTCCAGAACAATTTTTGTTAGCGCTCGCGCACCGGCGTGTCGATCGGCGTGCAGTTCCGCCGCCCGGATGAGAGGCAATCATCCGCCTTGCGTGCCAGATACATCGCGTCGGCGAGCCACCAGCCAATGCCCAGGAGCAGCACCAATCCGACCGCTATAATGATGTTGCCCAGCCGCCGGTCCGACTCGGATTCCTTTTCCTCGGGCTCCGGGGTCTGCTGCGGTTGCGGCGGCGTTTCGCTCATCGTCGTCTCCGGCGCCAAGATAACGAATGGCGGCACCGCGCGACAAGCAGCGACCAAGCGTCATGCGGTTGCCAAGCGCGGCGCGACTGTCCGATAACCGCGCAGCATTCGGGGAGGATCACATGAAGCTCTATATGCATCCCGTTTCGATGACGAGCCGGCCGGTCCGGCTGTTCATGGCCGAAAAGGGCCTCAAAGCCGACGAGGAAGTGATCGACCTGATGACCGGCGCGCACTACCAGGAGCCCTACGCGTCGCTCAATCCGAGCAAGCTCGTGCCGATGCTGGAGGATGACGGCTTCAGGCTCACCGAGAGCTCGGCGATCCTGAAATACCTCGCCGACAAGTTCAACCTTCCGGAATATCCGAAGGACCTGAAACAGCGCGCACGCGTCAACGAGATCATGGACTGGCTCAACACCAACTTCTATCGCGAGTGGGGTTACGGCCTGTGCTACCCGCAGCTCTTCCCGCATCTCAAGCGCCCCGACGACAACGTGCAGAAGGCCACCATCGAGTGGGGCAAGGAACAGTCGAAGAAATGGCTGCAGGTCCTCAACGATCA
>JAXDOA010000040.1:0-6661 GCA_034669125.1 Hyphomicrobiales bacterium | reverse complement strand
CCGAACGACGCGCGCGTCGCGCTCAAGTTCGGCACCGAGGGCATCGGGCTGTGCCGCACCGAGCACATGTTCTTCGATGCCGACCGCATCCTTGCGGTGCGCGAGATGATTTTGGCCGACGACGAGAAAGGCCGGCGCGCGGCGCTCGCCAAGCTGCTGCCGATGCAGCGCGGCGATTTCACCGAGCTGTTCGAGATCATGAAGGGCCTGCCGGTCACGATCCGGCTGCTCGATCCGCCGCTGCACGAATTCCTGCCGCACACCGAGGAGGAAATCCGCGAGGTCGCGGAAGTCATGAACACCGAGCCGCGCAAGCTCAAGGAGCGCGCCGCCGAGCTCGCCGAGTTCAACCCGATGCTCGGCTTTCGCGGCTGCCGCCTCGCCATCGCGTATCCGGAAATTGCGGAGATGCAAGCGCGCGCGATCTTCGAGGCCGCGGTCGAGGCCGGCAAACGCACCGGCGCACCGGTGGTGCCGGAAGTCATGGTGCCGCTGATCGCCACCAAAATGGAGTTCGATCTGGTCAAGGCGCGGATCGACGCGATGGCTGCCGCGGTCGAACAGGAAACCGGCACCAAAGTCGACTACCAGGTCGGCACCATGATCGAGCTGCCGCGCGCCTGCCTCAAGGCGGACGAGATCGCCGAGACCGCGGAGTTCTTTTCCTTTGGCACCAACGACCTGACGCAGACCACCTTCGGCATCTCGCGCGACGACGCGGCGAGCTTCCTCGGCACCTATCAGGCGAAGGGCATCCTGGCGATCGACCCGTTCATCTCGATCGACCGCGAGGGCGTCGGCGAACTCATTCGCATTGCGACCGAGCGCGGACGCAAAGTGCGCAACGGCCTCAAGCTCGGCATTTGCGGCGAGCACGGCGGCGATCCGGCGTCCGTGGCGTTCTGCCACGAAGTCGGGCTCGACTATGTGTCCTGCTCGCCGTTCCGCGTGCCGATCGCGCGCCTCGCCGCCGCGCAGGCGGCGCTCGGTAAGGGCGCGTCAGGCACCGCTTGAGACATCGCGGTCGGTTGCTTTGCCGGCCGCGCCATGTTTCTTGGGTCGCATGACGATCGATCGCATCTTTCTCGCCTACATGTTGGTGGTCGGCATCGCGGTCGGCGCGGTGATCGTGGCGATGCCGCAGGCGCGCGATTTCCGGGTGCCGCCATACTTCTGGATCCTCATCGCGATGGCGCTGTTCGAGCTTGCCGCCTATGCGCGCGGGCGTGGCGCACCCGGCACGATGCTCGCGATGGAAATGCGTCTGCTCGGTTTCGTGCTCGCCATCGTGCTGATGGTTGTCATTCCGGTTGTCTCCGGTTCGCCGGTGCGCGTGTTCTAGAACTGCGGTACGCAACGACCCTCGCACATGGTTAACAGATGACGAACGCCGCGTGTCTCGGCCGCGCCGCAGGACCTTTTTGAATTGAGTGTGGCCCGCGGTGCGCTGTTTGAACGCGATGCGTGCCCGGAACTTCTCGCGAAAAATTTTTCATCCGTCGTTCGACGCGCGCGCGATTAACGCGATCTCAAGGTTAATGCCGCAGAAGGGTTAATCATCGGCAATTGCCGATGAGTCAATCTTTAGCAAGTCTGCGTCATCATCGATCTCCCAGTTCAGTATGCGTAGCGTTGCGTGAGTAGTGTATGGTCCCGTCGCGTAACGGACCGAAGGGGGCGGAAATTGCCTCCTTCGGTCTCGCCATCCTCATCTATGTCCTGACGCCGACGCAGATCGGCCACCAGGATCTCGCCGCGCCCGCGGAGCAGCGGCCGGCAGTTGCCGCGCGCTGGCGCGAGCACCTCATCGCTTCTCCGTTCGGCACGATCCATGCCGCGACCTTCAGCCTGCCGCGTCCGATCGGGACCGCGATCCCCGAAACGCCGCTGGTGCGTCTTGCCAGCCTCGCGGTGACGAGCGACGTGGTCGGATCGATTGCCGTCAGCCCGTATGCGGCGCGGCGCGACGAACAGATCGTCTTCCCGACGATCAATCGCGCCGGCAAGGGCGACCGGCTGGTGCCCGGCACGCCGGAGCCGGCAGCTCACGAAGAACCCGCGCAGTCGGTTGAGGAGCGGCCCGAGCAGACAATCATGCCGGCCCGCGCCAAGACCGGCGAGCTTGAGTCCAACGATCATACCGAGAACGAACTGCCCGACGCGCAGACGGTGATACTCGCCGACATCGCGCGCGATGCGCTGCGGCGCAATGCGCCGGACGCGAAGCCTGACGAGATCGCGGCCGCGATGCACGCCGAGCCGTTTCCCGAATACGACATTTCCCTGTCGCTCGAGCTCAATCCGAAAATCTCGATGGAGGATCCGGCCGATCTCGCCGATCTCGATCCGACCGAATTCACGCCGAATGCGCCGCCCAGCCTCGAAGGCCTCAATGCCGAGGTGAAGGAGACGCGGCTTTACTTCGGCAACGACCTGTTCGGCACGACGCTCGGCGACATGAAGCCATGGGCGACCGGCGAGGAGCCGGTGCTGATGACCCCGCGCGCGCCCGCCGATCCCGACATGAAGCAGACCGCCCCGCTTCCGGCGACCGCCGTGCCCGGCGTGACGGTTGCCGGCAAGGGCGAAGTGACAGGCGAGGGCCGCCGCCCGAAGACGCCGGCTGAGCGGCTTGGCCTTCTCGGCCCGAAGCGCGCCAAGGCGGAAAAGTGCCTCGCCAATGCGGTCTACTTCGAAGCGCGCAGCGAACCGGTGCGCGGGCAGATCGCAGTCGCGCAGGTCGTGATGAACCGGGCATTCTCGGGCTTCTACCCCAACGACGTTTGCGGCGTCGTTTATCAGAACGCGCACCGCCATCTCGCCTGCCAGTTCACCTTCGCGTGCGACGGTATTCCGGATGTCGTCACGGATGCGGACTCATGGTCGCGCGCGCAGCGCATCGCGCGCGAGACGCTCGACGGCAAGCTGTGGCTGCCCGAGATCGCGAAATCGACGCACTATCATGCGTCCTACGTGCATCCTTACTGGGTGCGCGCGATGAGGAAGAATTCCAAGATTGGGCTGCATCACTTCTACCGCCCGCGCAAATGGGGCGATGGCGATGAGGCCCCGTCATGGGGCAGCGCGACCTATACGGCCGACGCCGCCGCCAAGATGTAGTTCAGGCCTTGCGCGACATCTTCCGCCGAACTTCCGTCGCGGAAATATCCTGCACCGACGTGTCGAGATCGATGCGCTCGATCGTGTAGCCGACGTCGCGGCCATAGAAGATCGAGGTGATGTTCGGCAGCGGCATCACGACGAACCGGCCCTCGTACTGCCGCAAGCCGTGCTCGAGCCGCGCGCGCACATATTCGAACTCGAACGGATTCTTCTCGTCGGTGCCTTGCGTATTGCGGACCGCGATGCAGGCCTGCCCGACGCGCTTGATGCCTTCGACGATCAGCGCCTTGTGGCCGTCATGGAACGGCTGGTAGCGCCCGAGGAACAGCGCGGTCGGCTTCTTCGGATCGAACACCGGGCGCAAGTTTATCATCGCCTGTTCGGCCCAGTATTCCGGCGTGCCTTCCGGCTCCACCCGCAGATCGACATGCTCCGGCGGAACGAACATACGATTCGTGTCCTCGAACGGGCTCTGCTTGATGCGGTCGATCCAGATCACGAAGGGGTCGCCCCCGGCAAAGAACGCCGCGCGGGTTTCAGGTGTCGGGCAAATGAAGTCCGCGATCGCATAGCCGCCGACCTCGACCACCCGGTCGCACAGCCAGCCCATGCGCCGGGCATGCTCAACGCGATCTTCCTCCGCGAATCCGAGATCCTTGTTGATGTTGGCGCGCACCTCGTCGGCGTTGAAGTGCACGGCATTGAGCCGCGGCGCGAGCACTTTGGACAGCGTGGTCTTGCCCGCGCTCGCCAGGCCCATCACCAGAATTTTTCGCTTCACGTCAAAACCGCCTTGCTGAGAATCGCCCGAAGCTGGGTGTTACATACAAATCCCGTACAATGAATGCTCGGTAATATGGTGCCGCGCAAGTGACTAATTAGTCGAGTGTCAATTCGGACACGCGCGGTGGTCGAATCGGCAGTTACATCTCGATGTCGAGCGCGACATCCAGATTGGGCGCCGAATGGGTGATGGCGCCGGAGGAGAGATAATCCACGCCGGTTTCGGCGACGGCCGCGGCCGTTTCGTGCGTGATTCCGCCCGAGGCTTCCAAGACCAACCGGCCGGCGGCCATTTCCACCGCCTTGCGCATGTCGGCGGGTTCCATGTTGTCGAGCAGCGCGACATCGGCGCCGCCGACCGCGAGCACCTCGCGCAACTGGTCGAGCGTATCGACCTCGATCTCGATCTTCACGAGATGCCCCGCGACCGCCTTGGCGCGTCTGAGCACCGCCGAAATACCACCCGCGATGGCGATGTGGTTGTCCTTGATGAGGATCGCATCGTCGAGCCCGAAGCGATGATTGAAGCCGCCGCCGCAGCGCACTGCGTATTTTTGCAAGGACCGCAGCCCCGGCGTCGTTTTCCGCGTGCAGCAGACGCGCGCGTGCGTGTGCGCGATGAGCTTTACGAACGACGCAGTGGCGGTCGCAATACCGGAGAGATGACCGAGGAAATTCAGTGCGGTGCGTTCCGCCCCCAGCAAGGCGCGTGCGTCGCCTTCGATCGTGAGCAGCGTGGTCTTCGCCGCAACCGCGTCGCCGTCGCGCGCATGCGCCGTGATGGAGATCGCCGGATCGAGCTTACGCATGGCCGCCTCGACCAGCGGGAGGCCTGAAACCGCTCCGGCCTGGCGCGCGACCACGATGGCGCGCCCGCGCGTGCCCTCCGGCACGGTCGCGGTCGAGGTCACATCGCCGGCACGGCCGAGATCCTCGGCGAGCGCGCGCAGCACAGCCGCGTCGATTTCGAGGGCTGAGAGAAACGCGTCGGGGCAGAGGAGGGAGGTCATGCGACCGCCCGCTGGGCAGGCGTGACGGACGCAGCAATCTCGCGCGCCTCGTCCAGCGTCAGGAACGTGCGCTTTGCCTGCGCGGAATCGGCATTCGGGTAGTCAGAGCGATAGTGTCCGCCGCGACTCTCCTCGCGCTGCAAGGCGCCCGCGGTAATTAACAGCGCCGCCGTCGCCATGTTGCGCAATTGTGGGATGCGCGACCAGGTGCGTTCGATGCCGGCGATTTCGCTGAGCGCACGTCTCATGCCATCGCGATCCCGGATCACGCCGACACACGACGACATGAGCCGGCGCAGGGTTTGTTCGCGAGCGGGATCGCTTGTTGCGACCGGGGTCGTCCCGGGCGACGCTTCGACGAGACGCACGGACTTCGGCGAGGGCAATTGACCGATGTCCTCGGCGATGCGGGCCGCGTAGACCACGGCTTCGAGCAGCGAATTGGACGCAAGGCGGTTGGCGCCATGCGCGCCCGTGGAGGCGACTTCGCCGGCCGCCCACAATCCATCAAGCGAGGTGCGTCCGTTCGGGTCGGTCGCAACCCCGCCCATGTGGTAGTGCGCGGCCGGTGCGACCGGGATCAGGTCGCGCGCCGGATCGATGCCGGCGCTACGGCATTGTTCGTAAACGCCAGGAAAGCGCTGCGCGAAGCTCGCGCCAATCGCCGTGCGGGCATCGAGGAAGGCGCCGCGCCCGGCCGCAAGCTCGGCGAACACGCCGCGCGCCACGATATCGCGGGGGCCGAGTTCGGCGTCGGGATGGATGTTCAGCATGAAACGCTCGCCCGCTCCGTTCACGAGCGTCGCGCCTTCGCCCCGGATTGCCTCGGTCGCGAGCGGCGCCGGATCGCGGCCGATATCGATCGCGGTCGGGTGGAATTGCACGAATTCAGGGTCGGCGATGACCGCTCCCGCGCGTGCCGCGATGGCAAGCCCGTGGCCGCGCGCTTCGGTCGGGTTGGTCGTCACCGCATACAGATGACCAAGGCCGCCTGAAGCGAGCACCACGGCACGCGCCGGAATATTCATCAGCAGGCCATCGGCTCCACGAACCTGCACGCCGACCACGCGGTGGCCATCGGTCAGCAGATCCTCGGCCACATGGCCTTCGAGCACACGGATGCTCGGGGCTTTGCGCACGGCCGCAACCAGCGCCGCCATGATGGCAGCGCCGGCCTGATCGCCGCGCACATGCACGATGCGGCGCGCCGAATGCGCGGCCTCGCGCCCGACCGTGAGGCGGCCTTCGAGATCCTTGTCGAACGGGACGCCATAGGCGAGCAGGTCGCGGATGCGCTCCGGCGCCTCGCGCGCCATCGCGAGCGCGACCACCTCGTCAACGAGACCAGCGCCGGCGAGAATCGTGTCGCGCGCATGCGCCTCGGGCGTATCGCCTTCGGCGACGGCGGCAGCGATTCCGCCCTGCGCCCAGGCAGTCGAGGCGCCTTCGCCGATCGGCGCGGCCGTGATGACCGTCACCGGACGGGGGGCAAGCTTCAGCGCGCAGAACAGCCCCGCGAGCCCGCCGCCGATGATGACAATGTCATCGGCATTCAATTGCGTGGTGCGCATGGCGTCAGCTCTTCAGGTGGATCATCCGCTCGACCGAACGCCGCGCCTTGGCGGCGATCATCGGATCGATCGTGACTTCCTCTTTCAGGTACACGAGGCTGTCGAGGATCTTCGGCAGCGTGATGCGCTTCATGTGCGGGCAGAGATTGCACGGCTTGACGAACTCGACGTCGG
>JAXDOA010000039.1:0-8497 GCA_034669125.1 Hyphomicrobiales bacterium | reverse complement strand
TCACGGGGCGCAGCCCGCGCATCACGAGATACGGCCAGTACTGCATGTTGCCTTGCGCCCAGCGCAGGTCGCGACGGATGAATTCAAGCATCGTCGGCGGGTTCTCCTCCCAGCTCGCGCCTTCCTCCGGCAGCACGCGCACTTCAAATCCGGCGCGCCGCATCAGCACCGCCTCGATCTGGTCGTGGCTGAGAATATGCGTGCCGTCCGGGCGCGGCGGGATGTGGCAATGCGCGATGAACGGCGCCAGCCGAATGACGGCGTTGTGACCCCAATACGGGCCGCAGTCGCCCTGCCACCACGCGCTGCCGAGCGTGTAGGAGCGCATGCCGAGCCGCATTCCGAACTGGAACACGCGCGCGAACGCGCTGCTCGACGGCATGCCGACCACGAGGCTCTGCAGGATGCCGAGCTTCGGCTCGACCTGCATGATGCGCACCATGCGCAGGATCGACTCCGCCGTCTGGAAACTGTCGGCGTCGAGCGTGACCGCAAGGTCGTAGTCAGCGCCCCAGCGCGTGCAGAAATCGAAAATATTACCGGCCTTGAAGCCGGTATTGTCGGTGCGCCGCCGGTAAGTGAGTTCGAGTAGCCTCTGCCATTTCGCCTTCAGGGCGGCGAACCGCGGCTCCTCGAGAACGGCGATTTCCGGATAGTTGGTGTCGCTCAGGATGAAGACATGGAATTGCGCCGCGGCGTTCGAGGCAGCGATCCCCTCCATCATGGGCTCGATGTTGCGGATGACGCGCTCGGTGTCCTCGTTGCGCACGCACCACAGGATCGCGGTCTTGGCCGTGATCGGCTCGTCGCCCGTCACGCGCGCCGAAACCGGCGTCACGGCCGCGACCGGGTTCGCGGAGCGCATGATGAACAGCCCGATGGTGGCGTTCCAGAAGCCGATCACGGACCACGGCAGCGTGATGGCGAACAGCACCACCAGAATGAAGTCGATCACGCCGAAACCGCCGGCCGTGAGCGCGAACGACAAGAGCCAGATCAGCCCGGCCATCGAGGCGGCGACGATCAGGGTGAAGAACACGCGGCGCCCGGTCAGCGGGTCGGCCTGCGCAGGGACTGCGTAGTCGGGAAGCGTGCTTTCGGTCATTGGGGGTCGGGGTGCTTTTCCGGGCCGCAGCGGGTATAGCGGGCGCGGTTTGGAAGTCCAATCGGGGCTAGATGGTGGCTGGAAGCTCGGAACAGGCGCAGGCGCTCTGGTATGTCGGCCCGGGCAGGGCCGAAATCCGCGCCGAGGTTCTTGCGCCGCTTGGGCCCGGCGAGGTCCGCGTGCGCGCGATGCTCAGCGCGCTCAGCCGGGGGACCGAGCGGCTGGTGTTTTCGGGGCTTGTCCCGGAAAGCGAATACGACCGCATGCCTGCGCCATTCATGGGCGGAGCGTTTCCTTTTCCCGTGAAATATGGCTACGCGATGGTGGGGCGTGTCGAGGAAGGTCCCGCCGACCTGAAAGGCCGCCTCTGTTTCGCGCTTTATCCGCACCAGACCGTGTTTAACCTTCCCGCCAAAAATATCGCGCTGCTGCCGGACGGCTTGCCGCCGGAGCGCGCCGTGCTCGCCGCCAACATGGAGACGGCGCTCAACGCCACATGGGACGGCGACGCCGAAGGGGCAAGCCGGATCGCGGTGGTCGGTGCCGGCGTTCTGGGCCTGCTGGTCGCACGGCTCTGTGCCGGGAGGCCCGGCAAGACCGTCACGGTGGTCGATATCGAGTCGTCGCGAGCCGCGGTCGCGCAACAGTTCGGTGCAGCGTTTGCGGCCCCGGATGCCGCTCCGGCAAACTGCGATCTCGTCTTCCACACCAGCGCTTCTGAGGCCGGGCTCGCGACGGCACTGCGGCTCGCGGCCTTCGAGGCGACCGTGCTGGAGCTCTCGTGGTATGGCGCGAACGAGATCCGGGTGCCCCTCGGTGGCGCGTTTCATTCGCAGCGGCTCAAGCTCATCTCGAGCCAGGTCGGGCACGTCGCGCCATCGCGGCGCGCGACCTGGACGTACCAGCGGCGGCTGGAAGAGGCGCTGCGGCTGCTTGACGACGCGGCGCTCGACGCGCTGATTGCGCCGCCGGTCGCGTTCACCGACTTGCCGAAAATGCTGCCCGACATCCTGAACCCAACGAGCGGCGTGCTGTGCCAGCTCATCCGCTATTCCTGAAAGGACTGCCCGTGTACGCCGTCGAAGTTTCCGACCACATCATGATCGCCCACTCGTTCAAGGGTGAGGTTTTCGGCCCCGCGCAGGCGCTGCACGGCGCGACCTTCACGGTCGCGGTTGCGTTCATGTCTGAAAAGCTCGACCCGAACGGCATCGTGGTCGACATCGGCTGCGCCATCGACGTGCTCAAGGCGACGCTGAAGGTCGTCAACTACAAGAACCTCGACGAGATTCCGCAGTTCAAAGGCATCAACACCACCACCGAATGGCTCACCCGCTGGGTGTTCGATCAGTTCGCCGCCGCCGTAAAGGACCGCAAACTCGGCCGCGAACCGAAGGAGATTTCAGCGATCCGCGTGACGGTCGGCGAGTCGCCGAACGCGCGTGCCTGGTATGAGGCGCCGCTTTGGTGAAAGGCGATTTCGTCTTCGCTATCCCGGGCGACCTCGCGACCCCGACCGGCGGCTATGCCTATGATCGCCGCATGATCGCCGAGTTGCGCGAGCTCGGCTGGCGGCCGGAAGTCTTGAATCTCGGGGAGGGATTTCCGCATCCCTCCGCGCTCACGCTCGCCGCCGCGAAAGCCGCCCTGACCGACGTCCCGAAAGGCCGGCCGATCGTGATCGACGGACTGGCATTCGGCGTCATGCCCGAGGCTGCCGAAAGCCTGCGCGGGACCCATCCGTTGATCGCGCTGGTGCATCATCCGCTGGCGCTGGAGACCGGAGTTACGCCCGATCAGGCCTTAGCGTTGCGCGCGAGCGAGCGCAGGGCGCTGGCCTGCACGCACGCCGTCATTGCCAACAGCGCCGCGACCGCGCGCGCGCTCGAGGCCGACTACGGTGTCCCAGCCGAGCGCATGACCATCGCACCCCCCGGCACCGATCGCGCGCCGCTCGTGCGGCCAAACACCGCATCAACTTTAGTAGCCCTGCTCACCGTCGGTGCCGTCGTACCGCGCAAGGGCTACGACCTGCTGATCGAGGCGCTCGCCGGCCTCACTGACTTACCATGGCGCCTGACCATCGTGGGGGACTGTAGCCGTTCGCCCGACACCGTCGAACAACTCAAGTCCGCGATCGCAATGCATCATCTCGCGCCGAGGATCAGCATCGAGGATGCTGCTCCGGCAGCGCTCTTGGCCGAGCTTTACGCCTTCTCCGACGTTTTCGTGCTGGCTTCGCGCTACGAGGGTTTCGGCATGGCCTACGCGGAGGCGATCGCCCACGGCCTGCCGGTCATCGGCACGACCGCGGGCGCAATCCCCGATACCGTTCCGGCGGCCGCCGGCATCCTGATCCCGCCGGACGACGTCCCGGCGCTCGCCGCCGCGCTGCGCCGCCTGATCGGGAGCGCCGAAGAACGTGCCGAACTCGCCGCCGGTGCTGCTGCTGCCGCTACGCATCTGCCGACCTGGCAGGACTCGGCGAAACTGTTTTCAGCCGCGATGGAGAGGGTCGTATGAGTTTCTCGTCTGGCTGGCTGACACTGCGCGAACCGTATGACAGGCGCGCGCGCAACGCGGCCGTGCTCGACGCGGTCGCCGCCTGGGCGGCGGAGCGGCCGTCCATTGCGGTAGTCGACCTCGCCTGCGGGCTCGGATCGACGCTGCGGGCCGTATCCGAACGGCTGCCGAAGCGCCAAAGCTGGCGGCTGGTCGACAACGATCTGAGCCTGCTGGCGCGCGCCGGCGCGCTCGCAAAGCCCCCCGAGCTGACCGTGACGCCCGTACCGGTCGATCTCGCCCGCGATCTTGAGGCGGCGCTCGATGGGCCGGTCGAACTGGTCACCACCTCGGCGCTGCTCGATCTCGTGTCGCACGACTGGCTCGACCGGCTGGCCACCGAAGCGGCAGCACGGCGGCTGCCGGTCTATGCGGCGCTCAGCTATGACGGCCTGGCGACGCTCGACCCGGCCGATCCGCTCGATTCCGCCGTGGTCGACGCGGTCAATCAGCACCAGCGCGGCGACAAGGGCTTCGGCCCGGCGCTCGGACCGGAAGCGGCCGCGACCGCCCCGAGCCGCTTCGAGGCGATCGGCTACACGATCACACAGGGCGCGTCGGACTGGGTGTTCGGGCCAAAGGATGCCGAAATCCAGACCGAAGTGCTCACCGGATGGGCAGTGGCTGCACGCGAAATCGGCGAGGCCTCGATCGGCGACATCATCAACTGGCTCGCCCGCCGGCGCGATCACATCGCGGCCGGCCGCTCATCCATGCGCGTCGGTCACGTCGACTTTTTCGCCCGCCCGATGGCAACGCGCTGAGCCGAAAGATCGCAGTCGAGCAGCACTTCCTCGCCGATCAGATGCGCCCGCATGGGTGCGCGCAGCGCCTGGTCGGCGGTCTGGATCGGCTTGAGGGTGATGCCGGCCTGACCCGAACCCAGCATGGTCGGCGCGACCATCACGTGGAGGCGGTCGAGGCAACCCGCTGCAATAAAACGTGACACCGTATGCGCACCCCCTTCGATGAGGATGCGGGCAAAGCCGCATTCGGCGAGCGCTCCTAGGATCGCGGCCGGCGCGACCTCTCCACCCGGCGCCGGAACCTCAACAATTTCAACGCCCGACCCAAACCTTGGCCGCACGCCCTCGGCCGTGATGACGAGGCGGCGGATGCCGTCGTCGTCCAGCACCCGGGCGTTCGGCGACAGCCGCCCCTTGGGATCGAGCACGATCCGCGCCGGGCTCGGCCCAGCTATGCGGCGGACGGTCAGCAGCGGATCGTCCGCGACGGCGGTCCCGATGCCCACAAGGACCGCGTCAACCAGCGCCCGCAAGCGATGCAAATGCGCCAGTCCCGCCGGACCGTTGATGTATTTGGAGTGCCCCGTCACCGTCGCGATACGGCCATCGATCGATTGCCCGATCTGCCCGACCACCATGAGGTGGTCGACCGCGCTCCGCCGCAGCGGACCGAACCTCTCTTCCCAAGGTTGGGGCAGGGGGTCCGAAGAGGTTCGAAACTTGCTTGGAACCTGAAACCAGCGTTCGGCGTTACCACCCGGATCATCAGGCTCGCCCTGATGAGTCATGTCTTCGCACGAGCCTTTACTAGCGACGGAAAGACCCGAGCGACCAAACTCATGATCTTCGGTGATTAACGGCCGTTCATGGAGCGGGGACTTCATCCTGCCACACTAATCTGATACGCAGAACCTTGAAGGCCGAAGAACAGTAGATGGAATAACAGTGTAGTTCGCGGTTTTCACCCTATCATATGGAATCTCCAAGCAACATGAGTAAAACGAAAGACGGGAACGGACACGCGGGGAGCGGGGTGTTCGGTTCACCGGATCGCGTACTGGTCAAACGCGGACTTGCGGAGTTCCGCAGCGGTCGGCCAGTCATCTTCTCCTCACAGCCCGCAAAGTTCCTTCTCGCGCTTCCGGTCGATGGCCTCGACGCGGCGCGTCTGCATGCCTTCGAACATCTCTGCGCGCCTGCGACGCCTCGGCTTGTCGTGACGGCGCGGCGCGCGCGCGCACTCGGAATTGAATCACCCGGACCTGTCGCGCTGAAGCTCGCGAAGGGAACCAGCGCGGCTGCGATCTTTTCGCTGGTCGCGGATGCGGACCCGGATGAAGCCGTGGAATTCGATGGCCCAGCGGACGAACGCGCGGCGGCCTCGATCGAGCTTGCCAAGATCGCGCACCGGCTGCCGGCGCTTCTGGTTGCCGAAATCGATTCACCGACCGAGGCGATGATCGAGCCGCCGCTGGTCGTCGTCGCGTCCGAAGCCGTGATCAAGTTCCGCAGTGAAGACGTTCATTCGCTCGAAATCGCCGGCGAAGCCAAGGTCCCGCTTCAGGGTGGACTCCCGACGCGCTTCGTCGTGTTCCGCGATGCGGTCGGCGGTGGCTCCGCGGCCGTGATCGTCGGCGAACCGGATTTCTCCAAGCCGGTGCCGGTGCGTCTGCATTCCGCGTGTCTCACCGGCGACGTGTTCGGATCGAGCCGCTGCGACTGCGGCGATCAACTGCGCATCGCGCTCAAGCGCCTGAATGAAGAAGGCGGCGGCGTCATTCTGTATCTCGAACAGGAAGGCCGCGGTCTCGGCCTTGCCAACAAGATGCGCGCCTATGCGCTGCAGGATGCCGGCCTCGACACGGTCGACGCCAATACGACACTCGGCTTCGACGACGACGAGCGCGACTACGGCATCGCGGCGCAAATGCTTCAGAAGCTTGGCTGCACGCGCATCTATCTGATGACCAACAATCCCGCGAAGCTGGACGGTCTGAAAGGCCTCGGCATCGAGATTGTCGGACGCAAGCCGTTGCACGCGCCGATCAACGCGCACAATCGCCGCTACATGACCGCGAAGGCGATGCGCGCCGGTCACAAGCTCGATCATCTGATGGCGGCGATCGCAGCCGAGGCGGGCGAGGTACAAACGGTCGTCCGCGCCGCCGAGGAAGTCCGCTAGACAGGTTTCATGGTTTGACGTGGATCGGCGCGATGACGGGTCAGACCGTCACGCGCCGATCGGCTTTTTGACGGACACCATCGCAACGCGATGAGGCCCCGCGCCTAGTGCCCCGAACCCGAAGTTCGCACACAACGCGCGGCAAGTACGCTTGCGAGCTTCGGGTTCAAAAGGGGCACTAGAATCATAAGGTTGCTAGTGTCCCTTTGATTCCGAAGTTCGCATCCCAGTGTGCAGCAAGCGCTGGCGAACTTCGGAATCGGGACACGAGCGGCGCGAACCCGTTCCAGTTTCAAGCTTTCCCCAATTCGTAAACGCGGCGCTAACCATAATCTTGGCCGTTCGCGTCCGCGTACCGGTTTTCATCGTTTGTAGAGCGTGCCCGAAGTAAGCAGAACGGAGCGGGCGTCGTATTTCTTGTGGACCATTGGGCCGGCTTGAATGTCGTTCGAGGTCAACACTCTTTTTCTTCTGACGATCGACGTTGAGGCCATTCTCGGCCTGCTGCTGCTGCTCGTTTGGGTGCAGAACACACGCGTCCATGCGGTCGCCTGGTGGGCCAGCGCACACCTGATGCGCGCCACGTCGGTGATGCTCTACGGCCTGTACGGGTCGGTCCCCGATCTCATTTCAATCGATCTGCCCAACGTGATCCTGTTCTCCTCGTTCGGTGTGACCTGGAACGGGGCCCGCGTTTTCAACGGCCGCGCGGCGCTGCCGGGATCGCTGATCGCCGGCGCCGGCGTGTGGCTCGTCGTGTCGCAGTGGCCCGGATTCGAACCTGGCTCGGAGGTGCGCGGCCAGCTCTCCGCGATGATCATCGCCGGCTATACCTGGCTCACGGCCTATGAGTTCTGGCGCGCGCGCAACGAGCCGCTCGTGTCGCGCTGGCCCGCCATCGTGCTGTTCGTCGCCCACGGTTCGATGTTCTTGCTGCGCACGCCGCTCAATGCGCTGCTGCACGGCAAGGAAACCGACAACGTCCTGTCGAGCGCGTGGATCAGCGTGCTCAGTCTCGAAGCCTTCCTGATGACGATCGCGACCGCATTCATTCTGCTGGCGATGTCGAAGGAGCGCACCGAGCTGCGCCACAAGACCGCCGCGATGATCGATCCGCTGACGGGTTTGCTCAATCGCCGCGCCTTCCTGGCCGACGCCGAGGCCCTGCTGCAGCAGCAGATCGCGCGCGACCGCCCGATCGCCGTGCTGCTGATCGACCTGGATCACTTCAAGTCCATCAATGACCGCTTCGGTCATGCGGTCGGCGACAAGGTGCTGCAGATTTTTGCCAACACCGCGCGGGCGAGCCTGCGCCAGACCGATCTCGTCGGACGTCTGGGCGGTGAGGAGTTCACGGTGTTGCTGGCCGATGCCAGCATGGACAATGCGTATCTGGTGGCCGATCGCCTGCGCAAGGCATTCGCTGCCGCGACCGCCGTGATCGACGGCGAAGCTCTGTACGCGACGGCGAGCGTCGGCGTATCGGTGATCGTCGATCCGCGCCAGGATCTCACCAAGCTGATCACGCTCGCCGATCAGGCGCTCTATCTCGCCAAGGCGCGCGGCCGCAATCGTGTCGAGGTCGCGCCGATCGAAGTCGCGGGCGCCGAGGCGCCGTCGCGACCGACGCTCGTTCACGCCGCCGAGCGCAGCGCGGCCTGATCCTTCACGCTCCCGGATGGCAGGCGCGCCAGACTTTCGCGGGCGTCGCCGGCATATCGATATTCACCCCGCGCCCCTCCGGGATCGCATTCGCGATCGCGTTCATGATCGCGGCGAGCGAGCCGGTGGTGCCGGCTTCGCCCACGCCCTTCACGCCGAGCGGATTCGTGGTCGCCGGAACGTTGTGGCCGGCATCGACGACCGGCGGCATGTCGACCGCGCGTGGCATCGCGTAGTCCA
>JAXDOA010000038.1:0-3681 GCA_034669125.1 Hyphomicrobiales bacterium | reverse complement strand
GGCAGCGGCAGCACGTTGCCGACGTGCCAATCCACATTGGTGAGTGCGAGTGTGGCCGCATGCTCGCGCGCCTTTTCGATCATCGCGGGTGTGATATCGATACCGGTCGCGTGGCGCCACACTTTGGCGAAGGCGGCAACGACGAGGCCCGGGCCGCACGCGACATCGAGGGCCGTATCGGCCGCACCGGCTCCGGAGAACTCAACGAGTACGCGCAACGCATCTTCGTCACGCATCGCGGTGGAATTGGCGAACGGCGCGGCCTGCCGCGTGAACTGATCGACGACGATATCGGCGTCGACCAGTTCACGCGGCAGGCCGCGCCGTTCGCCAATTCGGCGGCGATGCGCGACGAGGAGGCGCTGCGGCTGCTGGTGGAGTTTTCCGGCACGGGCGCGGACGACACGGTGTTCGATGTTGCCTGCGGGCCAGGGCTGGTGGTCGCAGCCTTCGCCAAAGTGTGCCGCACGGCGACTGGGATCGATCTCACGCCCGCGATGATCGACAAGGCGCGCGAGCATGCCGCCGCGTTCGCGCTCACCAATGTCGATTGGCATGTCGGCAATGTGCTGCCGCTGCCGTTCCCGGACCAATCATTCTCGGTCGTGGTGTCGCGCTTCGCGTTCCATCATTTCCCCGATCCGCTCGCCGTGCTGCGCGAAATGGCGCGGGTCAGTACGCGGCCCGGGCGGATCGTGGTCGCCGACATGGCGGCCTCGGACGATCCGAAGCGCGCGGACGCGCTGAACCGGATGGAGCGGCTGCGCGATCCCTCGCATACGCGCGCGCTTTCGCTCGCCGAACTGCGTGGCCTGTTCGCGCAAGCGGGCCTGTCGGCGCCGCGCGAGACCACTTACGACGTGCGCGGTGAGCTTGAAGGCCTGCTCGCGGGCTCGTTTCCGGCGCCCGCCGACGTTCCGGTCATACGGCAGATATTCGCGGATTCGCTTGCCGATAACGGCCTCGGCATGAAGACGAAGCAGAAGGGCGACAAGATAGTGTTGTCCTATCCGATCGCCATTCTGGCCGCTGACGTTTGATCGATCTCCAGATTGGCGATGGTCGCGAGCGCGACCGCGACCAGCTTCTCCGCGCCATCGATGCGGCACGTCACCTTCGCGTCGACTACGGTGAGCAGGCGCCCGGGCTTGACCACTTCGGCGCGGCAGGTGAGGCGGTCGCCGGCGACGGCGAGACCGCGGGGCAAGTTGCGGGCATTGGTCCAACCATAAGTTGAAATGGTTCTTGACCTGAGTTGCCGACCCGCAGATATTTGCGCGCTAGCGTTGAATTTTACCATCGATAAAGAGAGGAAAAAATGCGGGGCATTATTGTTTCGGTGGCCATGCTGATAGCTTTGTCGGATGTCGCGATCGCACAAGACCAAAACAAGGCAAGCCCGCGGCAGGCTGAGGAGAGAAAGTTCATTCAGGGCACCGCCCCGCCTGCGAACTGGCAAGCAATACTGGAGCAAGCCGGCAAGAGGCGCGGCGGTTCAACCGGTGTTCACAGCGTTCAGATATGGGGAGTCGGTCCGGATGTCCCATACGGGCGGGTCTACCTGTGGAATGGTGCGTCTTGGAGCGAACCGAACCCGACCGCCAGGGCGAGTGAAATTTCCGCCACTCCAGGAGGCGCCTGGGCGCTCGGGTCCGCTGGCCGTATCTTCTGGACGACGAATGGGACGTCGTGGAGCGAACCGAATCCGGCTGCGCAGGCATATTCGATTTCCGGCCCTGCTACCGCGGTTTGGGCCGTGGGAGATGACTACCGAGTTTTCTTGTCGCTCGACGGGGGAAAAAGCTGGTTTGAGCCAAATACCTCTTACAAGTTGAGACAGGTTTCTGCCGGTAACGCGGGCAATGTTTGGGGAATTAGTTTGAGCTTTCATGTCTTCAAATACAATGCGGGGACGTGGGAAGCGCGATATCCAGCAGGGATAATGCGCCAAATATCCGCTATGGGAACTGGTGATGGTGCCTGGGGAATAGGGAATGGTGACCGCATACTTATGACAGTGGATGGACACTCATGGAGTGAACCCAATCCGGTCGCGAGGGCATCTCAGATTTCAGCCATCGACAATCTTCACGCGTGGGCAATCGGGAATGGCAATCGGGTATTCATGACCACCGATGGCGGCGTGAGTTGGAGCGAGCCAAATCCGCAGGCTCACCTGAAGCAGGTTTCGGCTCAATAGTAGCCACAGCGGACCACTGGCGCTTGGGCCCGGTCAACGCGTCTGAGCTGACAAGGCCAAGCGCCAGTGCCACGCCGAGGAGTGGGCCGCGGCGCCGACCAGACAGGGCAGGCGCCCCGCGAAAGCGGGCGACCGACCGAGTGGTCGAGCGATCAGGTCGCCTTACCGACATCCAGATTCGCGATCGTCGCGAGCGCGACCGCGACCAGCTTCTCCGCGCCATCGGTGCGGCACGTCACCTTCGCGTCGACTACGGTGAGCAGGCGCCCGGGCTTGACCACTTCGGCGCGGCAGGTGAGGCGGTCGCCCACTGAAGGCGAGACCAGATTGATCTTGTATTCCGCCGTGATGACCGTGCGCGTGGCGCGGTCGATCACGGTCCCTGCGGCGGCCGTGGTGGCGTTATCGATGAGGTAGGCGAGCACGCCGCCGTGAAACAGCCCGTTCTGCTGCAGCAGTTCGGCGCGGCGGCCGACCGCCATCACGACGACGCCCGGCTCGACCGACACGACCTCCGCTCCAATCAGTTGCGTGAAACCCTGGCCTTCGAGCGTGTTGCGGATCGCGGCCGCGACGGCCGGAAAATTGGGATCAGTCATCGGTCATCACCTCTTCGGCCGCATCTTGAAGGGTGGCCGCGCGATTGTCATGGCTGCCCGTTTCGCCACGCGGATTGCAGCGCCGCGCCGGTCATGTGACAGAAAATCATGTCCGCGCCGGAGCCCGCCCCCGATCAACCGATGTCGACGCTCGCCGCGTTCCGCGCGGGCTTCATGGCGACGTGGACCTCCGTTTTCACGTACGTGCTGCTCGGCAACTATGTGGGCATCGGCGCGATCTCGCATGATTTCGGTTTCAGCATCACGTGGACGCTGGTTGCGACCGTGCTGGTCTGGGCCGGTCCCGCGCAGGTGATCCTGGTCTCGACGCTTGGAGCGGGGGCGAGCCTGTTCGAGGTGGCGGTCGCAGTCGGCCTCTCCGGCGTGCGCCTGTTGCCCATGGTCGTCTCGATGCTGCCGATGGTGAAGCGCCCCGGCGTGCGGTCATGGAAGCTCGTGCTGCCGGCGCATTTCACCGCAGTGAGCATCTGGGTCGAGGCGCTGCGGTTGCTGCCGTCCGTGCCGCGCGAGGGGCGTATCGCATTCATCAACGGGCTCGGCACCGGCTATAGCGTCTGCGCGGTCGCTGCGGCGCTTGCCGGATTCTATCTCGCGGCCTCGCTGCCGACGCTGATCAGCGCGGCGCTCCTGTTTCTCACGCCGCTCGCGTTCCTGATGTCGACACTGCGCAACGCGCGCATGCTGGTGGACCGGCTTGCGCTTGGACTTGGTCTCGTGCTCGGCCCGCTGTTTGCCTACGGGCAGATCGGCCTCGACCTGATGTGGAGCGGCATCGTCGGCGGCACGGCCGCGTATGCGATCCATCGCGTGCGCCAGGCGCTGCAATGACGGCGCTGTCGGGCGAATTCGGCGTGTATCTGG
>JAXDOA010000037.1:0-6641 GCA_034669125.1 Hyphomicrobiales bacterium | reverse complement strand
CGAAACTCCAGCTTCTCCGCCGCAAAAGCCTCCTTCGCGCCTTCGAGCCGGTCCACGATGGTGAGCACCAGCACGATATTGGCGCCCTCCTCGCGCAGCGCCTGAACAGCCTGCATCGAAGAACCGCCGGTCGTGGTCACGTCCTCGACCACCACGACGTTCTTGCCGCGCAGCGTCTCGCCCATCGGCAAGCCTTCGATCATCTTCTTCGCGCCATGATCCTTCGGCTTCTTGCGCACAAAGAAAGCCTGCAGGTTGCCGCCGCGCCGATGACTCGCGATCGCGACCGCCGTCGCGACCGGCACGGCGCCCATCTCAAGCCCCCCGACGAAATCGACTGCGATCCCTTCGAGCGCATCCACGATCAGTTCGCCGACGCAGGTGGCGCCGGCCGGATGCACGGTCGTCGGGCGCAGGTCGAAGTAGAAATCGCTCTCGCGGCCCGAGGCGAGCATGATCTTGCCCCGCCCGAACGAGCGCGTGCGGATCAGTTCGAACAGTTCGGCGCGGTAGTCGTGTGGGGGCATCTGGCGGCGGAGCGGCTGCATGAGGTGTCTCCGGTTTGACCGCGTATAGCGTGCGGTCGCGCGGGCGACAAACCGGACGCGCTACTTATCCACCTTCGCGCAGCGCGCCGCGAGCGCGGCGACACGCGCCGTCATGGCGCTGTTCGGATCGCTCAACGGATCGAGCACGGTGAAATGGTTGGCGCCGGGGACCGCCTCGTAGCGCGTCTCGACGCCGCGCTGGCGCCAGTCGTCCGCGATGATGCGGCTCTGGCGCAGGAACTCGGCCGACTCCGCCCCGCCGACCACCGCATCGAACACGCGGCCGCGCGCAACCGGCCACCATAGCGGCGAAACCTGCGCGGCCGCCGGCTCGTTGAGATGCAAGTCCGCGTTCATCGACGTGGCGACGAGGGGCTTGAGGTCGAACACGCCGGAGATCGAATAGCCGGCCGGCACAAGGTCGGCCGGCGCCTTAGGATCGATTTGCTTCCAGTCGGTCGCCACCATGCAGGCGGCAAGATGCCCGCCGGCCGAATGACCGTACACCATCAGGCGCTGCCCGAAACGGCGCCACAGGAACAGGCATGCGGTGCGGATCTGGTTGATGATCTGTCCGATGGTGACATCCGGACACAGATCGTAGCCCGCGACCGCGACCGCGACGCCGCGCGAGTTGAGGCCGGCCGACATATGGCTGAAGGTCGCGGCGTCAAGTGAACGCCAGTAGCCGCCATGAACGAACAGCGCGAGCGGCGTGTGCCCGGTCGCCTCGGGAAAAAACAGGTCGACCTTCTGGCGCGGGCTGGTGCCGTAGGCGAGACCGAGTTCGGCGTTCTCTTCCGCGGCCATCCGCTCGCGATAGGCGGCAGCGTCGCGCTGCCAGCGTGCGAAGATCTCGGCGTGCTCCGGCACGCGTGCGCGGTTGTTGTACTCGACCTCGTAGTCAACCGACATTCCGGCTCCTCAGCCCCCTTTTCGAATCGGACCTTGGAGGATCGGGACCGGCGCCGCAAGCAATAAGGGCGCGCTGATAACCGCTTTTGTTCGCGGCTCAAACCGCCTAAGAGAACGCCGCGAGAATGTCATGAAAGTCGACGGCAAGCACACGCGCACCATCTGGGTCGAGGCCGACGGGAAAACTGTCGGCACGATCGACCAGACTTTGCTGCCGCATCGTTATGCGACGATTCGCCTCGACACCGCCGAGGATGCGGCGCGCGCGATCAAGACGATGCAGGTGCGCGGCGCGCCGCTGATCGGCGCGGCGGCCGCCTACGGCATGGCGCTCGCGGCGCGGCAGGACGCCTCGGACGCGGCGCTCGAGCGCGCCTATGCGTTGCTGATTGCCACGCGCCCGACCGCGATCAATCTGAAATGGGCGCTCGACGAGATGATGGCGAGCTTGCGCAACCGTTCGCGCGACGAACGCGTGGCAGCGGCGTATCGGCGCGCCGCCGAGATCGCGGATGAGGATGTCGAGATCAACGCCGCAATCGGGCGGCACGGCCTGAAGCTGATCGAGGAGATCGCGGCGAAAAAACCCGGCGCGCCCGTGAATGTGCTGACCCATTGCAATGCGGGCTGGCTCGCGACGGTGGACTGGGGCACCGCGACCTCGCCGATCTATCAAGCGCACGACAAGGGCGTCCCGGTCCACATCTGGGTCGACGAGACGCGCCCGCGCAATCAGGGCGCTTCGCTGACCGCCTGGGAGCTCGGCCAGCACGGCGTTGCGCACACCGTGATCCCGGACAACACCGGCGGACACCTGATGCAGCACGGTGAAGTCGACATCGCGATCGTCGGCACCGACCGCGTCACCGCGCAGGGCGACGTGGCGAACAAGATCGGCACGTATCTGAAAGCGCTCGCCGCCAAGGACAACAACGTGCCGTTCTATGTCGCGCTGCCATCGCCGACGATCGATTTCACCGTGGTCGACGGCGTTGCCGAAATCCCGATCGAGCAGCGCAGCGCCGATGAGGTGACGACGATGACCGGCCGCACCGCCGACGGGCGCATCGAAAGCGTGCGCATCGTGCCGGACGGCTCCAACGTCGCAAACTACGGTTTCGACGTGACGCCCGCGCGGCTGATCACCGGACTGATCACCGAGCGCGGCGTGATCGCGGCGACGCGCGCGGCGCTGGCGCAGGCGTTTCCGGAGCGCGCCGCGTGATAGAGTAGCCGCTCCGCGAGGCAAACCTATGCGTATTTTCGCTTTGCTTTTCTCCGTCGCGCTCAGTCTCGGTGCGGGCGCCGCGCACGCCGAGACCTATCCGTCGCGCCCGATCACGCTGCTGGTGCCGGCCGCCGCCGGCGGCGGCAACGACACGGTCTCGCGCGTGGTCGCCGAGAAAATGGGAAAACTGCTCGGCCAGCAGATCGTGATCGAGAACCGGCCCGGCGCCGGCGGCAGCCTTGCGGCGCGCCAGGTCGCGCGCAGCGAACCCGACGGCTACACCATCGGCATCGGCAATCCGGCGGTGCTGGCGATCGCGCCCGCGATGCTGCCGAATGTCGGCTACGATCCGGTGAAGGATTTCGAGCCGGTCGGCATGATCGCGGCGAGCCCGCATATCATTCTGATCAACAACTTCATTCCGGCGAAGACGCTGGCCGAGTTCATCGCGCTCGCCAAAGCCGAGCCCGGCAAATACACCTTCGCGTCCGGCGGCGCCGGCAGCCCGGCGCATCTCGGCCCCGAACTGCTGGCGAGCATTGCGGGCATCAAGCTCACGCACGTGCCCTACAAGGGAACCGGGCCGGCGATCGCCGATCTGCTCGGCGGACACGTGAGCATGACCTACTCCAGCCTGCCGCCAACGCTCGGTCTGATCCGCGAAGGCAAGGTGCGTCCCATCGCGATCGCCAGTCGCACGCGCTCGGCGCTGCTGCCGGATGTTCCGACCGCGTCGGAGACTCTGCCTGGCTACGAGTCGACCCAACGCTACGGCATCATCGCGCCGGCCCACACGCCGCCCGCAATCGTCGCGAAGCTCAACGCGGCGCTGCGCGAGGCGCTCGCCACCGACGACGTGAAGTCCCGCGTCGCCGCCGAAGGCGCCGAGACGACACCGAGCTCTCCACAGGATTATGCCGCCGACATCGCCACCGAGGCGGCGAAGTGGGGAAAGGTCATCCGGCAGCTCGGCCTGAAGGCGGAAACCAACTAATTCGTACTTGATTTGTTCGGGAGGCGTGGCATCGTCCGCTCATGCCCGCGAACGCCCTCGCCTCGCTGCTTCCGCCGGACGGCCGCCAGTCGCGGACCGCGCTCGCGGTCGCGCGCGGCACGATGCGCCTGCTGCACCAATTCGGCTTCTCGGCGGTCAGTGAACTCGCGCTGCCGTCGGGGCGGCGCGCCGATCTCGTGGCGCTGAACAATGCGGGCGAGATCTGGATCGTGGAGATCAAATCCTCGATCGAGGACTTCCGCGCCGACGGCAAATGGATGGATTACCGCGCCCATTGCGACCGGCTGTTCTTCGCAACCACGATGGAAGTCCCCTGCGAGATCTTTCCGAAGGACACCGGCCTGATCGTCGCCGACGCATTCGGCGCGCAGATCGTGTGCGAGGCGCCGGAACATCGCCTGCACGCCTCGACCCGCAAGAGCATGATGCTCGCCTTTGCGCGCTGCGCGGCGCTGCGGCTGCAGTCGCTCGCCGATCCGCAAGGGCCGTTTGCGGCGGAGTTTTAGCCGTAGCCCGGATTGCGCTTCGCTTCATCCGGGCTACACACCGCGCTCTCGTGTTACATGCCGGACATGCGACCCGCCGCCATTGCGTCCACCGATAACGAATCCTCCCCGCGCTATTTCGGCTGGCGGGTGGTTTTCGCGTGCTTCCTGATGGCGCTCGCCTGCTGGGGGTTCGGGCTCTACGGCCACAGCGTCTACCTCGCCGAGTTGCAGCGCCTGCACGGCTGGCCACCCTCGCTCATCGCAGGCGCCAGCACCGCAACTTACCTGCTCAACGCCGTGCTGGTGATCTTCACCCACAACGCGCTCGCGCGTTTCGGCGCGCGGCGTTTCGTGCTGTTCGGCGTTGCATCGCTTGCAGCCGCCATCGTGCTGCTCGCGCTCGCGCGCGAACCTTGGCAGATCTATGCGGCGTATCTCGCGATGTCGTTCGGCTGGCTGGGGCTCGGCCTCGTCACCATTCCGACGATCATCAGCCAGTGGTTCACGCGGCGGCGCGGCCTTGCGATTTCGCTCGCGCTCAATGGCGCGAGCTTCGGCGGCATCGTGGTGGCACCCGCGCTGGTCGCCCTGATCCATGTGACGGATTTCACGAGCGCGATGCTGATCGCCGCCGCCGTGATGGTGGCGATCCTGGTGCCGGCCGTCTTGCTGTGGGTGCCGTCGCAGGCCGCGACGCCCGCGCCGGCCGTATCGCCGGAACCCGCCTGGACGCGGCGCGACGCGCTGCGCTCACTCCCGTTCTGGACCGTGTCGGGCCCGTTCTCGCTGGCGCTGCTCGCGCAAGTCGCGTTCATCGTGCATCAGATCGCCTTCATGGAGCCGATCGTCGGACGCGCGCAGGCGGCCGTCTCGGTATCGGTGATGACGACATTCGCGGTGATCGGGCGGCTCACGCTCGGCGCCGTGGTCGACCGGCTCGATGCGCGCTGGATCTCGTCCGTCTCGATGTTCAGCCAGGCGATTGCCCTGTTCGCGATGACGCGGACGACGGACACCACGCTGCTGCTGATCTGCTGCGCGGCCTATGGCTTTTCGGTCGGCAACATCATCACGCTGCCCGCGCTGATCGTGCAGCGCGAGTTCCCGGCCGCGGCGTTCGGCATGGTGCTCGGGCTGTCGACCGCGATCGGCACCTTCGCGGGCGCGCTCGGCCCCGGGCTGATCGGCCTGATCCGGGCGTCGGCAGGCGATTACACGGCGGCGCTCACGGTCTGCATGGCGCTGAAGCTCGTCGGCGGCGCCTTCGTGCTGGTGCGAAAACGTTAATCCAATCACAGTGTTTCCGCAGAATTCCTCACGATTGCGCGGCTTTGATCAAGGTCTCGCCGCAAAGCGGCCGTCAGATCACGACAATCGAAATCCCGCGCACGGGGAGTTTTTTCATGTTTGCTGCCGCGTCTCGACTCGTGCCATTGGCCGGGAAATTCTGCCGCCAGGTCGTGCCGCCGGTCATCGCCACGCTGATCGCCGCCGGACTGATCCAGGCCTACAACCGCACCTTCTCGGGTCACCTGACACAGCCGCGCCTGGGCGCGCTGCATGCCGAGGAGGGCCCCCCGGCTGCGCCGATCACCACGGTCGGCATGACCAAGCCACCGGCACCGCCCACGCCGCCGGTGACGGAGACGATCACGATCTACGAGGACGTGATCGCACCCGAACGGCTGGCGGAAAAGGACACAATCGAAGAGGCCGGAAAGGATCAGACGATCCGACTTGCTGACCCGGCGCCTGCGCCGGCTCCCGTCAAAACCGCGAGCCCTGCGCCGCGGGCCGAACCCAAATTCGAGCCGCGCCCCGAGCCGCATCGCGTCGCGGCGGTCGAGTTGCCGCAGCCCGTCGTGCGGGCGCCCGTGCCGGTGATCGTGGCGGCGCCGCCGCCGGTCGTGGCAGCGCCGGCGAGCGCGCCGGTGGTCGCCATGCCGCCCGCGCAGGAGCGTATCCAGCCGCAGCTTCCGCCGCCCGTGATCATGGGTGCGCCGCCGGTGGTGACGGTGCCGGATCGCCCGAGCGCGCGGCCAGTCGAGGAGGCGCAGGTTCCGCCACCGGCGCCGCCGCGCGGCGCGATGGGAACGTTCGTTCATGTGCTGAAGCCGTCGACCTGGTTCGCGCATGCGCGCGAATTCGGCGAAAAGATCGAGCAGGTGGGCAACGATATCCTGCCGAATATCAGGCAGTAGCTTGTAGCGAATAGGGAGTAGCGAATAGCGAACGGACGCGTCCTTGCGTCCCCTACTCGCTATTCGCGGTCACTTCGGCGCGCGCTTCGCCAGGATTCGCTGCAACGTGCGCCGGTGCATGTTCAGCCGCCGCGCGGTCTCCGAGACGTTGCGGTTGCACAGCTCGTAGACGCGCTGGATGTGCTCCCAGCGCACGCGGTCGGCCGACATCGGATTTTCCGGCGGCTCGGCGGTGCGGCCTTCGAT
>JAXDOA010000036.1:0-14111 GCA_034669125.1 Hyphomicrobiales bacterium | reverse complement strand
GCGTGCTGCCGCTCACCTTCATCTTCGCGGCGTTGCAGTATCCGCTGCTGCAGAAATACGCGGCGGTGAAGGAGGAATAGCTACTGCGTCTTGGCGGCGGCCGGGGCCTGGCGCAGCGCCTGGGTCGGCTGCGGCTGCGCGACAAAGTAGGTCGCCTGCAGAACGCCAAGGCCGAACGGCGTCGGCACTGAGAAGCGGAACGGCACCACCACGCGCGTGCCGGCGATCGGCGCGAGCCACATTTCCATGTCGCGCTGCTCGATCAGGTACTTGATCGCGGGCCGCTCGGGGCGATGTCCGGCGACCGGGCGATAGATCACGGTGCAGACCACCACCGGCCCCTGATAGCCCTTGTCGGCCTTCACGCGATCCATGCGCTTGTAGGCAAGCTCGATATCGGCGCGCTGGCGGCCGTCGAAGATCGCCAGCTTGCGTTTGCAGGCGTCGGGCGCGAGCACATCGCCATTCCCGGCGACCGGAATGATCGCCGCGCTCATCGGGTCTGTCACGCCCTTGCGGTGCGCATCGGTCACCGGCACGCGGTCGGGCGAGGGTTCGAGCGGCGGCTCGGCCGACACGTCCTTCACGGCGCCGGCACGCAGCGTCATGCGAACTTCGTCGGATCTCTTGTCGGAGGTCGAGCTTGACGCGTAGCTCGTCGGAACCAGGCTGGCGCCCTGGATGGCGCCGCGGGAACCGCCGGTGCCTGCTCCGTCGGAGACGAGCTTGACGAGACCGGTCGTGCGGCCGCTCGCAACCGCGGTGTATTGATCCGACGCGATGTCGATCACCCAGACGCCGGAACCGAGCGGAATGCCTGCGAGTGTAACCGAATAGCGGGCCTCCAGCTTGCCTTGCGCCGACGCGCTGCCCGAAAGGCACGCAAGCGCGGCACCCGCGGCAAGGAGGAGACGGCTGATGCGCCGACGATACTGCACGTTTATCCTGCCCCTGCGTCTGCGCCTTTGCCCGGACCTTATTCGACGAGCAAAACCCACGCCCGCCAGCCCTCCAGCACGGGCGGCACTTTCGGGTCTTCGGCCGGGAATGCGTCGAATCTTTGATCCGAGGCTCAAACTTGACGCCCCGCGGCGTGGACTTTATAGGTCCGCGTCCCCCGAATGGACGCTTCCTCGGCCCTTTTGGGATTCAGCTATCATTTTCAAGGATTTCGACCATGTCGCGCCGCTGCGATCTGACCGGCAAGGGCCCGCTGGTAGGCCACAAAGTCAGCCATTCCAACATCAAGACCAAGCGGCGTTTTCTGCCGAACCTCTTGAACGTCACGCTGATGTCGGACGCGCTCGGCCGCTCGGTCAGGCTGCGTATCTCGGCGAACGCGCTGAAGACGGTTGACCACCGTGGCGGGCTCGACGCCTTCCTCAAGAAGGCCAAGGCCGACGAGCTTTCGCCGAAGGCGCTCAAGCTCAAGAGCGCGATCGAGAAGAAGCAGGCGGCGGCCGCCTAGCTTCGATCTAATCCGATCGCTGAGATGCCCGGCCTGCGCCGGGCATTTTTGCTTTAGCGGTGCGGGCTGAAAAACCAGATCGCGAACCACACCATGCCGCCAATGACCGCCAGCATCACGGCCGCGGCGGTGAGCAAAGACACCAGGCCGAACAGGAAACCGAACGGCAGCCGCCCGGACATCGCCAGCCAGTAGAAGATCGCGGCGCCCGGCAGCACAGCGGCGAGCACCGCGAGCAGCAGATCGAGGGGATGGACTTTCTTGTTGAACATTGGCCGTTCCACCAGCCAGACGCGCGAACTTTATCCCTTTTGCCGGCTACTCCGCCAGCGTGAACTGCAGCAGCAACGTCCGCTGGATCATTGAAAAGTTGTCGTCGGAGATCAGCGTCAGCACCAGTTCGCCGCCGGGTGTGCGATGCACCGACAGGCCCTCCATGTTGTCGATCTGGTAGCCCATGTCGGCCTCGAACAGCGCCGGCCCATCCACGGTCGCGCCGGGTGCAACGCTCGCCAGCGCCACGCGGCGGATACGCATGCCGACGCCGCGCAGGCGCGAGAAGCTGCGCTCCAGCACCAGCAATTCGCCTTTCGGCGTGATGGCGCAATCGCTCACATCGAAGTCGCCGATGCGTTTGACCGAAAATTCGCCGGGGTTCGGGCCGCCGATGAGGAAGCCCTGGATGTTGCCTTGCTCGTCGAGGCCGCGCTCCGAGATCGCGATCAGCGTGCCGCCAAGCGGCAGATCGCGCGGCACGACATCGAGGCATTCGAGCCCCTTGTTGCTCGGCAGCGTCGCGATACCCGGCGGCAGCGGGATCGGCTGGCCGCGCGCGAGCAGCCCGTGGCGCGCGATATCGAAACGCACGATCCGATGGACGCGCTCGATGCCGACGTAGACCGTGCCGCCATCCTGCGCGATCGACTCGGTGTCGTACCAGCCGCGCGCCGCGAGCGGCTTGCCGTCGGACCCAAGCACCGGCGCCATTTCGGCATCCGTGATGCCGGCCGGGCTCGTCCCGTCGTAGACAATGCGGCCACGCAGCCAGCGGCCCTTGTCGGTGACGGCGAGAAAGCGCGCACCATCCGCGGCGACGCGGATCGCCGAAATGCCGCCGAACTCCCGATAGGATGACGTCAGTTCGACACCGCCGCGATAGACGAGCGCGCCGAAGCGCACCCGCGACGGATCGCGCGGCTCGAACGCCGCGATCGGTTTTGCCACAACCTCAATTTTGACGGGCGGTTCGGGCGCGCGCGGCGAGGTTTGCGCGGAGGCCGCAAGGCTGAGCGGGACGAGCAGCGCAAAAGCGAGCGCCGCGCGGCGGCTAGAACGCACTAGTGCATCTTCCGGCGCGGCGGCGGCGCCGCATCTTCGGCGGCGTGCTCCTCGAACAGCTCGGCGAGCTTTTCGGTCATCACGCCGCCCAGCTCCTCGGCATCCACGATGGTGACGGCGCGGCGGTAATAGCGCGTCACGTCATGGCCGATGCCGATCGCGATCAGTTCGACCGGCGAACGCGTCTCGATCTCCTCGATCACCCAGCGCAGGTGACGCTCAAGGTAGTTGCCCGGATTGACCGAAAGCGTGGAGTCATCGACCGGCGCGCCGTCGGAGATCATCATCAGGATCTTGCGCTGCTCGGTACGCGCGAGCAGGCGCTTGTGCGCCCAGTCGAGCGCCTCGCCGTCGATGTTCTCCTTCAGCAACCCCTCGCGCATCATCAGGCCGAGATTCTTGCGCGCGCGCCGCCACGGCGCGTCGGCCGACTTGTAGATGATGTGGCGCAGGTCGTTGAGCCGGCCCGGGTTCGGCGGCTTGCCGCCCGCGAGCCACGCTTCGCGCGACTGCCCGCCCTTCCAGGCGCGCGTGGTGAAGCCGAGAATCTCCACCTTCACGCCGCAGCGCTCCAAGGTGCGCGCCAGAATGTCCGCGCAGGTCGCCGCCACGGTGATCGGCCGCCCGCGCATCGAGCCGGAATTGTCCAGGAGCAGCGTGACGACCGTGTCGCGGAACTGGGTGTCCTTCTCGCGCTTGAACGAGAGCGCGTGCATCGGATCCATGATGATGCGCGTCAGCCGTACCGGATCGAGCAGCCCTTCCTCGAGATCGAACTCCCACGCGCGGTTCTGCTGCGCCATCAGGCGGCGCTGCAGGCGGTTGGCGAGCCGCGACACCACGCCCTGCAGGTGCGAGAGCTGCTTGTCGAGGTAGCCGCGCAGCCGGTCCAGCTCCTCGGGCTCGCACAAATCCTCCGCCGCGATCGTCTCGTCGAACTTCGCGATGTAGGGATGGTAGTCGGGCCCGCGCGGCTCGTTCTGCCCATGCTGGCGTGGCCGCCACGGCTCGTTCGCGGCTTCCGAGTCGCCCATGTCGGCATCGTCCGGCATGTCGGCGGAGGGTGCGTCCATCACCTCGCTGGCGCCATCGGGCAACTCGTCGGCGGAGACTTCCATCTCCTCCATGCTCATGCCCTCGGCGTCCTCGGACTCCTTGGAGTCGCCGTCCTCGCCCTGATTCTGCTGCTTGTCGTTCTCGCCGGACTCGTCCTCCTCTTCCTCCGAGTCGCGCGCGCGCTCGTCGCCCATTTCAAGCGAGTCGAGCAGGTCATGAATGACGTCGCCGAAGCGGCGCTGCTGCTCCACCAGCTTCTCCAGCCGGTCGAGTTCGCGTCCGGCGCGGTCCTCGATGAACGGGCGCCACAGGTCGACCAGCTTGCGCGCGGCGGGAGGCGGCGCCTGCCCGGTGAGGCGCTCGCGCACCATCATGGCGACCGCATCCTCGATCGGCGCGTCGGCGCGATCTGTGATGTCGTCGAACTTGCCGCGATGGAATTTGTCGTCGAGCATCGCCGAGAGGTTTTGCGCCACACCCTGCATGCGCCGTGCGCCGATCGCCTCGACGCGCGCCTGCTCGACCGCCTCGAACACCGCGCGGCCCTGTTGGCCTGCTGGCATCTGGCGCCGGTGCACCGCCGGATCGTGGCAGGCGAGCTTGAGGGCGATCGAGTCCGCATGCCCCCGCACGATCGCGGCATCCTGCGCGGAAAGCTTGCGCGGCGGCTCGGGCAGCCGCGCCTTGCCGCCGGCCATGCCGGGGCGCTCCGCCGCGTAGGAAATCTCCAGGTCGGGCTTGCGCGCGATGGCCCGCATGCAGCCCGCGACCGCGCGCTTGAACGGCTCGGTCGGGGACTCCTTGTTCGGCGTCTTGGGTTTGATGTTGGAGGACATCGGCCGTTACGTGAGCGCGACGTTCACCGAACTCTCCGGCAGCTCGACGCCGAAGCAGCGTTGATAGAACTCGGCGACAATCGGACGCTCCAGCTCGTCGCACTTGTTCAGGAAGGTGAGACGGAAACCGAAGCCGATGTCGCCGGCGAAGATCGCGGCATTCTCCGCCCAGGTGATGACGGTGCGCGGGCTCATCACGGTCGAGATATCGCCGTTCATGAACGCATTGCGCGTCAGGTCCGCGACCCGCACCATCTTGTTGATGATGTCGCGGCCTTCCGGCGTGCGATAGGTCTTCGCCTTGGCGAGCACGATTTCGACTTCGTTGTCGTGCGGCAGATAGTTCAAAGTCGAGACGATCGACCAGCGGTCCATCTGCGCCTGGTTGATCTGCTGTGTGCCGTGATAGAGGCCGGTGGTGTCGCCGAGCCCGATCGTGTTCGCGGTCGCGAACAGCCGGAACGCCGGATGCGGACGGATCACGCGGCTCTGGTCGAGCAGCGTGAGGCGGCCGGACGATTCCAGCACGCGCTGGATCACGAACATCACGTCCGGGCGGCCGGCGTCGTACTCGTCGAAGCAGAGCGCGACATTGTGCTGGTACGCCCACGGCAGGATGCCATCGCGGAATTCGGTGACCTGCAGGCCGTCCTTGATGACGATCGCATCCTTACCGATCAGATCGATACGGCTGATGTGGCTGTCGAGGTTGACGCGCACGCACGGCCAGTTGAGCCGCGCCGCCACCTGCTCGATGTGCGTCGACTTGCCGGTGCCGTGATAGCCCGAGATGATAACGCGGCGGTTGTGCGCAAAGCCCGCCAGGATCGCGAGCGTGGTGCCGCGATCGAAGCGGTAATCCTGATCGACGTCGGGCACATGATCGTCCGGCTCCGAGTAGGCCGGCACTTCCATGTCGCTGTCGATGCCGAACACCTGCCGGACCGACACCTTCATGTCGGGCAGGCCGGCGACTTCTTGTGTTGCGGCAGCCATTGTTCCTCCGTGGCCTCGAGGGAACCCGAGGCGCGAATTCAAGCCATGCGGATCGGATAATTCGGGCGGAAACTACCAGAAAGCCGGTGCAATGCGATAGCTACCCTGACGGGCAGCAAATATCACAATTTTTCATAGCTTTAGGGCTCGCCGCGCCAGATTCACCGCGCCGGCGGCCTCTCAGAGCGGATCGCAAGAGGACGCGCGGCGTCAACTTGTGCTTTGCGGCCTTTTTGCCCGCTTTCGATGATCTGCCGAAGCGCGGTTTCTACGACCGCCTTGGTTTTTGTGAGCCCCAGAGCAGCTTTCGCCTTGGCGAGTAATTCGTCATCGATCTCCACTCTCAGGCGCATTGGCGTATCCCCGTTTCCAGCTACTTAACCGGTGGCCCCTTCAGTTCGACGCCGTTGCCTTCCGGATCGGTGAAATAGACCGACGGGCCCTGCCCGTCCGCGCCGAAGCGCGATTTCTCAGGACCGCAGTCATATCCGCTGGCGGTAAAATGGGCTTGGATCGCCGCCGCGTCGAACGGCTCGATGCGCAGGCAGAGATGATCGAGGTTGGCGCCGCGCCCGGCCTGCTCGCCCGCCGCAGGCCCCGCCTGGGCGGCCGGAACGATGTCGATCAGCGTGCGGCCGGCCCGCAGTTGCGTCAGCGAGATCGCCTCCTGCCGCTTCTCCACCGTGCAGCCCAGCACATGTGTATAGAAGCGCTCCAGCGCGGCCGGGTCGGCGGCGCGCAGCACCACATGATCGATGCCGAGAATGTTGAACGGCGCGGGCATGCGCTCACCACGGGTCAGCAGAATTTCGCCGACTTGAGATAATTGTAGGCCTGGATGATCTCGCGCAGGCGGTCCTCCAGCGAACGGTCGCCGCCGTTGGCGTCGGGATGGTGGCGTTTCACCAGTTCCTTGAAGCGCGCCTTGATCTCGGATGCGGCCGCGTCGATCTCCAGGCCGAGCGTGTCGAATGCTTTGCGCTCCGCATTGCGGATCGTGCGCGCTTCCGCCGCGGGCTTATCGGCGCGCGGCCGCGCGCCGGGACCGAACTCGCGCAGCACGTCGAACGGATCGGTCGCGCTTTGTGCGGCGCGCAAGCCGTCGACGCCGCCGTTGAAGCCCATCTTCCAGGTCGGGCGATGCCCGGTGACGGCGTCCTTCTGGTAACGCGCGACCGCGTCCTCGCTCATGCCGGCGAAATAATTGTAGGAGTGATTGTACTCGCGCACGTGCTCGAGACAGAAGCGCCAGTATTCGCGCTCGTGCGTGCGGCCCTTCGGGGCGCGGTGCGTCGCCTCGAACTCGCAGCCCGGCCACTGGCAAACCGGCAGTTCGCCGCGCGGCTTGCGGTCCTGCTCGGGCTTGACCCGGATGCGATTGAACAGCGGTGAATCCAGCTTCATGACCGACCATTATGCGGACGCAAGACGCGCAGCCGCAAGCTTGACAAACCAAAATGACGCGCGTCGGACACTCCAGTTCCACGTTGACCGCCGCCGCCGGCAGGGCTTAAAGCCCACACCATGCGGACCGCGGACATCATCACGGAAAAGTTGACCGGAGCTTTCGCGCCGGCGAGCCTGCGTGTGGAGGATGAATCCCACCAGCACCAAGGCCACGCCGGCCACCGCCCGGGCGGGCAGACGCATTTCAGGGTCTATATCGTGTCTGAGGCCTTCCGGGGGAAGAGCCGGATCGAACGCCATCGCATGGTCAACGCGACGCTCGCGGGCGAGCTACAGGGAGGCGTGCACGCGCTCGCGATCCACGCCAACGCGCCCGGTGAGCCCACGCCGCGCTGATACCTATGCGGGCCGCATCAGCGCCGCATCGACGAACACGCGATACTGCTGCGTCTTCGGCTTCGCCTTGTCGTCCTCGTTGACATACTGGATCGAGCTTTTGCCGATCAGCGTGCGCGGCAGGATCATCACGCGGATGAAGCGGGCCGGACGGTCGCCGGCCTGCGCGAAGACCGGCTCCGGCCCGCTCTCGAACCACGCATCGCCGATCCGGTAGGTATGCGACTGCCCCGCGGTGTCGATGCGCAGCGACCCCTCGATCAGGCAACGGATGCCGGGCCCTTGATGGCGGTGCAGATAGGCGCATCCACCTGCCGGGAACGCCACGCTGTCGCCGCGCCAGAGCAGGTCTCCGTCCGGCAACCTTTCGAGTGGCGCGGCGAGTTTTGGCCGCGAATTGACACTGACATCCGCGGTCTTCGCGGCGGGTTGGCGCGGGTCCGACAGTTCAAAGCGCCATAGCGTTGCGCCCGCCTCCGAGGCATGCGCCGTGATCATGTCTTCGCCGAACAGGGCCTCGCCCTGGCCGAGCACGCGCTGGCCGACGTTCACCGCGCCGCGCACCACGAACAGCATGCGCGGCAGCGCCGGGAGCGCGATCGCGCCCTTGTCGGTGAGGAAATCCTCAAGGAGCCGCAATTCTGGATGCATGGGTGCCCGGCCGCTTAGGCAGTTTCCGCTGTCTCGCCCCGCAAGCTAAGATGCCGCCAACGATAAACGCAAGGATGGGCCGGCGTGGCGGAGTTCGATCCCAAGGCGTTCAACGTGACCGAGCCGCGCGGCTTCGACGACCTGAAAGTCGGCGAGGTCTACCGCAATCCGAGCCGCACCGTGACGGAGGCGCATTTCGCGGCGTTCCAGGTGCTGTCGGGCGACAACCACCCGATCCACTACGACATCGAGTTCTGTAAAGCGCATGGCCTGCGTGGATTGCTGGCGCACGGCTTTCAGGTGCTGGCGTTTTCGGCGGTCGGCGCCGGCACGTTCCCGCACATGATCGGCGACAAACTGATCGGCTTCATCGAGCAGTCGTCGAAATTCCTCAAGGGCGTCTATCCGGGCGACACGCTCTATCCGGCGCACACCATCACGGCGCTGATCCCGCAACGCACGACCGGCATTGTGGTGATGGCGTCGACCATCCATAACCAGAACAGCGAGCTGGTGCTGACCGGCGAGCACAAGTACCTGCTGCGAAAATAGCCGTCCGCGTACCAGCACAAAAAAATCGGAGGAAGCCTTGCCCGTCATTTCCGGAAAGCGCGCGTTCCTTGAGATCCTGAAGCAGGAAGGCGTCGAGGTCGTATTCGGCAATCCCGGCACCACCGAACTGGCGCTGATGGACGCATTCGCGGTGGAAAACGACATCCGCTACGTGCTCGGCCTGCAGGAAGCGGTGGTGATGGCCATGGCCGACGGATACGCGCAGGCCTCGGGCAAGCTCGCCGTCGTGAACCTGCATGTGACGCCCGGCCTCGGCAACGCGATGGGCATGCTCTACGACGCCCAGAAGGCCGGCTCCCCCATTCTCGTCACAGCCGGCCAGCACGATCAGGATTTCAACCGCACCGAGCCAATTCTTTACGCCGACCTCCCGCCGATCGCGCGGCCGCTGGTGAAATGGTCCGACGAGGTCCACCGTCTCCAGGATCTGCCGCTGATGGTGCATCGCGCCTGCAAGACCGCGCTCGCTCCGCCGACCGGGCCCGTGTTCCTGTCGCTGCCCGGCGACATCCTGAAGAACGAAGCCGACATCGACCTGATGGCGCCGACGCGCGTCGCGACAGGCGTGCGCGGCGACCGCGTGGCGATCGAGGCCGCCGCGAACGTGCTCGCGAGCGCGAAGCGCCCGGTCATCATGGCGGGCGATGCGGTGGCGCAGAGCCGCGCGCTCGCCGAACTGGTCGCGCTCGCCGAACTGATCGGCGCGCCGGTCTACGCGGAGCTGATTGCCAACACCGCTTCGTTCCCCTCCTCGCATCCGCTCTTCCGCGGCGCGATGGCGCGCTCGCAGACCGCCATGCGCAAGATCTTCGATCAGCACGACGTGCTGTTCTCGGTCGGTGCCGACCTGTTCGCGCTTTCGCTGCCCTCGGACGTCGCGCCGGTCTCGCCCGACCTGAAAATGATCCATCTCGACATCGACCCATGGGAGTTGGGCAAGAACTTCCCGGCCGAGGTCGCGATCCTTGGGTGTCCGAAGGCGACGCTGCCCGAATTGACCGAGGCAATCAGTGCCGCGATGCCGGCGGCAGCACACGGCGCCGCCAAGGAACGGTTGAAGGCCGCGAGCGAGGCAACCAAGGCCGAACTTGAAAAACTCAGGGCGCGCGCGAAAGCGATGGCGAGCGAAACGCCGATCCAGCCGCTCGCGCTGATCCACGCCATCAGCGAGATCCTGCCGCGCGACACCGTGGTGGTCGACGAGACCGTCTCGTCGGGCGGCGGCTTGCGTCATCTCGTGAAAAGCGAGGATCCGCAAAGTTTCTTCGGGCTGCGCGGCGGCGGCATCGGCTGGGGCCTGCCGGCCTCGATCGGGATCAAGATCGCGCTGCCGGACCGGCCCGTGATCTGTCTCTCGGGCGACGGCTCGGCGATGTACACCATCCAGTCGCTGTGGACCGCGGCGCGCTACAAGGTCGGCGTCGTGTTCGTGATCTTCAACAACACGTCCTACCGCATCCTCAAGCAGCGCGTCTTTGCCCAACGCGGCTACGCGGCCCAACTCGACACCTATGTGGGCATGGAGCTGAACAATCCGGAGATCGATTACGTCGGACTGGCAAAATCGCTCGGCGTGCCTGCCGCCCATGCGGCAAGCCTGCATGACGCGACTGATCTGATCGCAAAAGGATTGGCGGGCAACAGCCCAATGCTGATCAACGTGGCAATCGCGCGCGAGTTCAAATAACAACGCCGGGAAACAAGGATCGCGCGCATGCCCGAGCAACTGCTGCCGACGACGGTCGTCGGCTCCTATCCGCAGCCGGAATGGCTGGTGGATTTCAAGGTGCTCAAGGCGCAGACCGTGCCGCGCGTGCGCGTGAAGGAGATGTGGCGCGTGCCCGAGCCATTCCTCGAGCAGGCGCAGGATGACGCAACGTTGATTGCGATCCGCGACATGGAACGCGCCGGTATCGACATCGTCACCGACGGCGAAATGCGGCGCGAAAGCTATTCCAACCGCTTCGCGACCGCGCTTGACGGGATCGAGATCGAGACGCCGGCGATCATCAAGAACCGCGCGGGCGTCGACACTGTCGTGCCGCGCGCGGTGGGCAAGGTGCATCGCAAGGGTCCCGTCGAAGTGCGCGACATGGAATTCCTGCGCCGCAACACCGACCGCAAGGCGAAGATCACGCTACCCGGTCCGTTCACCATGACTCAGCAGGTCAAGAACGAGCACTACAAAGACCTCGAAGAGCTGGCGATGGATTTCGCCGCCGCGGTGAACGAAGAAGCGCGCGACCTGCAGAAGGCCGGCGCCGACGTGATTCAGCTGGACGAGCCGTGGCTGCGCAACGACCCCGAGGCCGCGAAGCGCTTTGCCGTGAAGGCGATTAACCGCGCGCTCGAAGGCATCACGGTGCCGACGGTGGTGCACCTGTGTTTCGGCTACGCGTTCCTGGTGAAAGACAAACCCACCTCGTATTTCTTCCTCTCCGAGCTTGCGGACTCCAAAGCGCAGCAGATCTCGATCGAGTCGGCGCAGCCGAAGATCGATCTCGGCGTGTTGAAGGATTTGTCGGGCAAGAAGATCATGCTCGGCGTGATCAATCTCGGTGACCAGATCGTGGAGACGCCCGAGCAGGTCGCCGAGCGCATCCGCACCGGACTGAAGCACGTCTCGCCCGACCGGCTGATCCCGGCGCCGGACTGCGGCATGAAGTATCTGTCGCGCGAAGTCGCCTTCGGGAAGCTCAAGGCGCTGGCGGAAGGTGCGGCGATCGTGCGGAAGGAATTGAGTTAGCTACTCCGCCGGCTGGAGCTTCGTCTCCACCGTCTGCGGTCCGCGGCCGCCGAGCTTGCGGTGCAATCGGTCGAGCAGCAAATAGATCACCGGCGTCGTGTAGAGCGTGAGGATCTGCGACACCAGCAGTCCCCCGATGATCGTAATGCCGAGCGGGCGGCGCAGTTCCGAGCCGGGACCGCTCGCGATCACCAGCGGCACCGCGCCGAGCAGCGCCGCCAGCGTGGTCATCAGGATCGGCCGGAAGCGCTCCATGCAGGCTTCGTAGATCGCGCGCTCCGGCGGCAGTCCGCGGGTTCGCTCGGCGTCGAGCGCAAAATCCACCAGCATGATGCCGTTCTTCTTCACCAAGCCTATCAGCAGGATGATTCCGATGAACGCGATGATGGTCAGCTCCGAACCGAACACCTGCAGCGCCAGCAGCGCGCCCAGCCCGGCCGAGGGCAGCGTCGAGATGATCGTGAGGGGATGCGCGAGGCTCTCGTACAGCACGCCGAGCACCAGATAGATCGCAATCAATGCGGCGAGGATCAGCAGCGGCTGCGCGCCGGCGGATGCCGCGAACGCCTTGGCGTCGCCGGCGAACTCCGCCTGGATGATGTCGGGCAGACGCATGTCCAGCACCGCCTGCTGCACGTCGGCGGTCGCGGCCTCCAGCGCCACGCCCTCCTTCAAGCCAAACGAAATGGTGACGGCCGGGAACTGGCCCTGATGGTTGATCACCAGCGGCGCTATCCCGCGCTCGAAGCGCGCCACGTTGGAGAGCGGCACCTGCGCGCCGCCCGTACCCGGCACGTAGATCTGCGAAAGATCGTTCGGATCGCGCTGGTAGAGCGGATCGACTTCGAGGATCACACGATACTGGTTGCGCTGGGTATAGATCGTCGAGACCTGCCGCTGCGCATAGGCGTTGGCGAGCGCCGCATCGATGTCCTGCACGCGCACGCCATAGCGGGCCGCAGCCGGGCGGTCGATCGTGACATTGAGCTGGAAACCGCCCTGCTCGCGGTCGGTCGAAACGTCGACGACGCCCGGCACGGTCTTCACCCGCTCGACCGTGCGCGGCACCCATTTCAGCAATTCGTCGAGGTCGGAGCTCCACAGCGTGAACTGGTATTGCGAGCGGCCCTGCCGACCGCCGACGCGGACGTCCTGCGCGGGGAACATGTAGACCTCGATGCCGGGAATGCGCGCGAATTTCGGGCGCATCCGGTCGATCACGCGCTGCGTCGGGATATTGCCGCGCTCGGCCAGCGGCTTGAGGCTGACGAACAGCCGGCCCTGATTGACCGACGCGCTCCACGCCGAGCCGCCGACCGAGGAGCCCACGCCCGACACCGCCGGATCGTCGAGAATGAGGTCGCGCACGCGCGTTTGCATGTCGACCATCGCCCGATAGGAAATATCCGGGGCGGCACGCGTCGAGGTGAAGATCAGCCCGGTATCGTCCTGCGGAAAGAAGCCCTTCGGCGTCTTGATGTAGAGGTCGACCGTGAGCCCGACGGTCGCTGCGAACACGATCATCATCAGCACGCGGTGCTCCAGCAGCACGCGCAGGCTCGACCCGTAGGCACGGGTCAGGCGCGACAGAACCCATTCGACGATGCGGTCGAAACGCGTCTCGGTGCGGCTCGGCACGCTGCGGATGTAATGCGCGCAGATCATCGGTGTGACGGTGAGCGAGACGATGGTAGAGATCACGATCGCGAACACCAGCGTCACCGAGAACTCGCGGAACGCGCGCCCGACGATGCCGCCCATGAACAGCAGCGGAATGAACGCCGCGACCAGCGAGATGCTGATCGAGACCACGGTGAAGCCGATCTGGCGCGCGCCCTCGATGGTGGCGCGCAAGGGCGAATGCCCCTTCTCCATATTGCGGAACACGTTCTCAATCATCACGATGGCGTCGTCGACCACGAAGCCGACCGAGACCGCGAGCGCCATCAGCGACAGGTTGTCGATCGAGAAGCCGACGCACCACATCAGCGCGCAGGTGCCGGCAAGCGACAACGGCACCGTGATGCCGGCCGCGATGGTCGCGGCCACGCGGCGGAGGAACACGAACACCACCATCATCACCAGCACGATGGTCATGCCCAGCGTCAACTGCATGTCGTTGACGCTGGAGCGGATCGTGCTGGTGCGGTCGGACAGCACCGAGATGTCGATGTCGGAGGGAATCCAGCGCTTGATTTCGGGGATCAGGTCGCGGATGCGGTCGACAGTTTCGATCACGTTGGAATCGGCCGCCTTGGTGATCACCAGCAGCACCGAGGGCTGGCCGTTGAACCAGCCGAACGAGCGGCTGTTGCGCACGCCCGCCTGGATCGAGGCGATGGCGGAGAGCCGCACCACGGTGCCGTTGGCGGTGCGCACCACCAAGGGGTCGTATTGCGACGCCGCCCGCAGCTGATCGTTGGTGCCGATGGTGACGGCGCGGCCCTCGCCGTCGAAAACCCCGATCGGCCCGGCCGCGTTGGTGTTGGCGATGGCGGTGCGCACGTCCTCCATGTTGAGCCCCATGGAGGCGAGCGCGACCGGGTTGACGCGCACCCGGATTGCCGGCTGCTCGGCGCCGTTGACGCTGACCTCGGCAACGCCTTCGACCTGGGCGAGGCGCTGCGCAACCACGCTGTCGGCG
>JAXDOA010000035.1:0-6733 GCA_034669125.1 Hyphomicrobiales bacterium | reverse complement strand
CGCGATGCTCGCGATGTCGCCAAGCCTGAACGCGCTGATCGGATGGCGCTTCGTGCAGGGACTGGTGCTGCCGCCCATTTTCACCGTTGTGGTGGCCTATATCGGCGAGGAATGGCCAGCGTCCGAGGCGACCGGCGTTACCGGCGTTTACATGGCGGCGACCAGCGTCGGCGGCTTCTCGGGCCGCTTTTTCGCAGGGCTTCTTGCCGACACGGTCGGCTGGCGCAACGGCTTTCTTGCCATCGCAGCCGTCACATTCGCCGCGGGCATCGCCGTCGCCGCCATCCTGCCGCGCGAGCGCAATTTCGTGCGGTCCGAGGGCGTGGCGGCGTCCGCGCGGCAGATGCTCGGACATCTGCGCAATCCGCGCCTGCTCGCGATCTACGCGGTCGGCTTCGGCACGTTGTTCAATTTCGTCGCGCTGTTCACCTACGTGGCATTCGTGCTCGCGGCACCACCATTCAATCTGTCTCCGACGTTGCTCGGCGCGATTTTCGCCACCTATCTGGTCGGTGCCGTGCTGGTGCTATGGCTCGGCCGCGCCGTCGCGCGCTTTGGACGGCGCACGCTGATCCTCGGCACCATCGGCGTATGGATGTGCGGCGCGCTGCTGATGCTCATCCCGTCGCTGTGGACCATCATCGGCGGGCTCGCGGTCGCAGCCGGATGCGGCTTCATCACGCAGGCCACATCCACCGCCTCCGTGGCGCTGACGGCGGAAAGCGGACGCACCTCGGCGATCGGCCTCTATGCGACCTGTTTTTACGTCGGTGGCGGATTTGGCGCGATCCTGCCGGGACTGACCTGGAACGCGGGCGGCTGGCCCGCCTGCGTCGCGATGGTGCTTGCGATGCAGACGCTGATGGCGGCGGTGATCTTCCTTGCGTGGAAACGCTAGACCCCGAAGGCGCGCGTCAGCGACACCGCCACGAGCGCAAGCCCGACCGCGATGAACTCGTTGCGCTTTACGATCATGCTCACCGCCGCGACGACCACGGCGATCAACGCCGCCGGTCCGACTTTCGCGACGATCGGCACGATGGTCGCCGCCATGATGGCGCCGGGCAGGATTTCCAGCACGCGCCGCACGCGTTTCGTCAACGGAATGTGGCCCATCAGCCAGTAGCCGGCGAACCGCGTCATGAGCGTCGCAAACGCCATGGCGAGAATGCCGATCAGCGGCCCGTAGGCCAGCGGCTCATTCATCATCGATGAATGCTCCCGCGATGCTGCCGGTGAGCGCGCCGGCCACGATGAACCACCAGCCGGGCACCAGATACGAGACGGCGAGCGCGACGACGCCCGCCACCACCCAGCCGACCGCGCGGCGCGCGCCGCGCCAAAGCGGCACGAACATTGCGGCAAAGAAGATCGGCAGCATCAGGTCGAAGCCGAAGCGCTTGGGGTCCGCGATGAAGGCGCCGAGCAGATAGCCGGGAATCGCCGAGCCCACCCAGATGAGCCAGAGTGTGAGCGCGGCACCTGCGAAGACCGACACATCCGAGCCGCCCTCCGCGCGGTAGCGCGTGGCGATCAGCCAGGTCGCATCGACCGTGCCGTTCAACGCCGCGTAAGCCTGCCACGGCGGCAGCGCGCCGAGCCACGGCCGCAGCGTCGCGCCCATCAGGATGAAGCGCGCGTTGACGATGCCCGTCACCACGGCAAGCGACACGACCGTGGAGAGCGTGAGCGGGCTGGTCCACACTTCCATGGCGACGAGTTGCGACGCGCCGCCATAAACCAGCGCGCTCATCAGCACGGCTTCGGAAAGCGTCAGTCCCTTCTGCGCCGCGAGCGTGCCATAGGCGGCCGCGAACACGATCGTTCCGGGCACCATCGCGCCGCACATCCGCGCGCCGACAAGGAGGCCCGGAAACGACCAGTATGGCGCTTGCGCGCTCGTGTGTGGATGAGTTGTCATGAAAGGCTGCGGGGCGTGCGGAGCACTAGCAAAGCCGTCCGCAATGGGCAATGTTCCCCCTCACGCAAAACCGGGAGAATGCCTGCCATGTCCGTGTCGCTGACCAAGCAACAAGCCGAATTCCTCCAGTCGATCGACACGCCGACGGTGTGCAACATCGTCGAGATGGTCGCGCCGGAGCGGCGCGGGCACGGCTATACGGTCAAGCACCTGTTCTGCCCGTTTCCCGACCTGCCGCCGATCGTCGGCTTCGCCAAGACCGTGACGGCGAAAGCCAAGGACAAGGTCGCGCTCGGCGACTACATGGGCAAGCGGCTCGACTATCTCGACTACATCGCGTCGGAGCCGCGTCCGAGCATCGCTGTGATCGAGGACCTCGACGACGACGTCGGTTACGGCGCGTTCTGGGGCGAAGTGCAGTCGAACATCCACAAGGCGCTCGGCTGTCTCGGCGTCGTCACCAACGGCTCGATCCGCGATATCCCGATGATCGCGCCAGGCTTCCAGATGCTGGCGGGCTCCTACTCGCCCTCGCACGCCTGGACGCATGTCGAGGACTTCGGCGTTCCCGTCACGGTGCACGGGATGAAGGTCAACTCGGGCGACCTCATTCATGCCGACCAGCATGGCGCGATCGTCGTGCCGCTCGACATTCTCGACAAGCTGCCCGCTGCGCTTGCCGACATCAACGCGCGCGAGGCGCGCATCATCAAGGCCGCGAAAGAGGTCGGCACCGTCGAGGCGATCAAAGCGGCGATCAAGGGAGGCTGAGATGCTGGCACTACGACCGAACTGTGAATGCTGCGACCGCGACCTTCCGCCCGAGTCGCGCGACGCGATGATCTGCACTTTCGAGTGCACGTTCTGCAAGGACTGCGTTGAGGGCGCGCTGAAAGGCCGTTGCTCGAACTGTGGCGGCGGATTTGAGCGCCGTCCGGTCCGCCCGGCCGAGAAGCTGATCAAGTATCCCGCATCGACGCAGCGCGTGTTCAAGCCCGAAGGCTGCGCGGCGGCCTAGGCATCCGCGCTCGGATGCCATTGCGGTTTGTAGCCGGCGGCGAGAACGCCAACGATGCTCGGTGGCGTGAGAACGTCCGCGATGCCGCGCGAGCGCGGGATTTTGTCCAGATAGCCGTTCTCGCTCCAGCGCAAGAGATGTGAGCCGCGCACTGTGTATGAAGATCCGTCCCGCGCGACAAACGCGCCGTTAGGCAAATTCTCTATCCCCATCTTGTGTGTGCGCTTCGCACGGCCGTCGAGCCGTTCTGCCTGCAAAACGCGGTCCATCTCGTCGACGTAGGAAAACTCGCTGCCTTTTGTCTGCGCCCATTTCTCGGCGAATGAATTCGCGTCCGGCCGCCGGCATTCGAAACAGGGGCGATGCCCGGCGGCGAGAGCGGTTACCTCATCGAGGAAAAACAACGCCGTGTAGCGGTCGCGCCAGACCGGGTGATGCCGCCCCTTGAACGAGAGGACGCAGCAGATCCACTGGCGCGACGCCCAGCGTCGTTTCCCCAAGCTTTGATCGTCGCGATGAAATTTTCCGCCGCGATTGCCATACAGGGTCCCGCGCGCGGAGGTGGCGATCAGGTCGCCGAACGGCGTGACGCGGTTTTGCAGCGGCACGTTCAGTGCTTTTTCGGATGCGGCTGCTGGTGCACCGGCTGCGTGATGGCGGGTGGGTCGGAGGCCGGAAAGGTTTCTTCCAAGCCCTCTTCAAGCTCGTCTTCGAGCTCTTCTCTCGACTTGGGCTCGTGTTTTTTCCGGTCCATGCGCGCCTCCTGCCCTCAGGCAGATGGGCAGGAGGGACGCGAAGGTCAATCCGGCTTGCGCGGCTTCGGGGCGGGCGGCTCCTTGCCGACCGGCTGGGTGCTGGCGGGCGGATCGGAGGCGGGGAAGCTGTCGTCGAGCTCGTCGCCCAGCACTTTCTCTTCTTTATCCTCGTGCTTCGCGAGCGGACGGCTGCGCGGCCCGTCGGTCTCGCCGCCGCGCTTCTTGATCGCCTTGTCCATGGAGTTCTCCTGCCCAAAGGTCGGTCAGGGAACCCAACGGGCAAGCCACCTCTAAAGTTCCATCCGGCCTACCGGCTGTCGAGGTAGGACACCGGCCGGAACGTCAGCGGCTCGGCGTCATCCGACTGCAGCACGAACCCGGAGGCGCGCGCCGCCGAGACCCTCACGGGGCGGTCCACCTGCACCACGAACTGGACCGCGGGCTTGGGATCGAGATTGTACACATCGTTGCGGAAATTGATCGTGCCGTCCGGGCTCGCCCAGCCGGTGAGATAAATCCACGCCACCGGGATGCCGCGCGGGAGCTTCACGGTGGTGCGCTTGGCCGTCGCGATCTCGGCGTCGATCTCCCTGCGGCTCCAACCGGCATTGTCCTTCAGGATCCACGCCGCGAGATCGAGCACGCCTTCGACTCGCGTGCAGCCGGAGGACTGGAAGCGATAGTCGGCCGAGAAGAACTCCTTGTGGTTCGTATCGTGCATGTAGACCGAATGCGGGTTCGGCATGTCGATGCGCACCTTGCCGAGCGCGTTGCCGTCGCCGGAATCCTGCCGCACCGTGAAGTTCGGCGTGCGGTCGGACTGCCAGTCGACCGAGCGCGGATCGATCTCGTTGCCCGAGCCATCCAGCACGCGCATATTCATGCGCGCGACGTAGTTCGGGTCCTTGCGCATCTTGGTGACGATGTCTTTTTTCAAAATCGACAGCGGCACCGTCCAGGTCGGATTGAGATTGACCGCCGTGATCTGCGTGGTGAGCGTCGGCGACGGGCGGTCGACCTTGCCGACCACCGTGACGTAGCGCCGCGCCACCTTGCCGTCCTCGACCGCTTCGGCGACCGCGGCCGGAATGTTCACCACCACGTAGCGCTGGCCGAAGCTGAAGCCCATGCCGTTGAGCCGGTCGAGCGAGGCCGCGAGCTGGCGCAGCCTTCCGCTCACCGGCACGTTGAGCGCCTCGAGCGTCTGCGGGCCGACCGAGCCGGTCTCGGGCAGGCCGTGGCGCGTCTGGAAGCGCTTCACCGCCTCGGTCAGCATCATGTCGTATTCGTCGCCGTCGGCGACCTCGGCCGGCAGGTCGTCGGTGACCGCAAGGCGCGCCCGCAGTTTCGCGACCTCGGGGCCCGATGCGCCGGGCGCGAGACTCACTTTGGCGAGCGTCGGCCAGCCGCCGCGCACCTCGATCGCCGCGTAGGAGAGCATCGCGGCGTTGATGCGGTCATAGGTGCCCTCGTCGAAGGTCGGCTCGGCGGAGGTCCAGAAGCTCGCGACCGCGCGCTTCACCGGCTTTGGCTGCGGCAGCGGCGTAGTTTGCGCGAGAACCGGCGTGACGATGAAACCGAGAGCCGTGGCGAGCAAAATCGTGCGGAGCCGCATCAGTCGCGCCTTCCCAAACATGCTCCCACCCGGGCGCACCTTGATGCGACCCGCGTGGCGAAACCGTGGCGGCGCTGAAGGCGCCCCCTTCCGCGTCAGGAGTCGCACGGAGAGGTAAAGGGTTCATGTCGGCCGGCAAAAACACGCCAGGCGGGAATTGCCGCGCCGGACTCGCAGCACGCGACTCTGCTAACCCGCTCTCTTTCCGACCAGCATCACCGCCGCTTTCTCGGCCCGATGCATCGGCTCGATGCTGCGATAGGTGCGCGAGAGCAGCAGCGCACCCTCGAGCAGGCTCAGCACGGCGGTTGCGCTGCGTTCGGCCTCCGCGGGCTTGAGCCCGAAGCGCTCGAGCCCGCGCCTGATCTCGCGCTCCCAGGACTGGAACGCCTTGCGCGCGGCGGCGCCGAGCGCCTTCGAGTGGGTCGCGGTTTCGAGCGCGGTCGGCGCGATCGGGCAGCCTTCGCGATAGCCGGAGCGTTCGAGGTTTGCCGCCATGCCGCGCGCCAGACTTGCCACGAAGGCCTCGGCGCTCTGCGCGGCGGCGGATGCCTGCACGATGAAGTCGTGCACGGCCTGCGCGCCGAGCGCCACCGCCGCCACGCCGATCTCCTCCTTGCCGTTGGGAAAGTGGAAATAGAGCGAACCGCGCGGTGCGCCGCTCGCCTCGAGAATGTCGTGCAACGCGGTGCCGTGATAGCCCTGCTGGCAGAACAGGCGCGCCGCCGCCGCAACCGTTTTCGCTTTTGAATCAGAGACTTTCGCCATGGCGCAGAGATATCAATTGCCAATCGTCCTGTCGACCTTCATACTATGTCGTTCGTCATACATACCGCCGTAAAAGCGGCCAACCAGTGGACACTTCGCACATGACCGTTCTCACCCACCTTGCCGTCGCGGCCGCGATGCTCGCCGCCGTCGCACCGGCCGCAGCGCAAAGCCTCACCGAGGCCAAGGCGCGCGACATCATCGCGCCGTGGTACAGCCTGTTCAATGTCGCGACGCGCGGCGACGTGAAGGCGATCCAGGAAGCGGTGCTGCCCGCCGACTACGAGTCGTGCTCGGGTTACCTGCCCGGCGAGTGCTGGGGGCGCGAGACTTCGATCAAGGTCGTGTCGAATTTCTCGAACACGATTACCGACATGAAATTCGACATCAAGGAAGTGCTGGTCGCCGGCGATCGCGTGATCGTGCGCGGCGAGGTCACCGGCACGCCGGCGGGCGATCTGTTCGGCGTGCCGCACACCGGAAAGAGTTTCCGCATGATGGCGATCGACATCCAGACGATCAAGGAGGGGAAGATTTCAAAAACCTTCCACATGGAGAACTGGCTGAGCGCGATCGGGCAGTTGCGCGCGAAGTAGGTGCCATGAGTCGTAGGGTGGGCTAAGCGAAGCGAGCCCACCGAATTCCGCATCGATTTT
>JAXDOA010000034.1:0-2994 GCA_034669125.1 Hyphomicrobiales bacterium | reverse complement strand
CCTGCGGGCGCGTGAAGCCGTTGGTTTTCGCACCGGTCAGCAGCGGCGCGTGATTTCCGACCAGCGGATCGTCCTCGTTGAGGCCGTTGAATTTCGGGTTGACGAGCCACGACGTCTGGATGAACTCGAATTGCCGCGCGATATTGGCGTTGAGCGCGACGAAGCGCAGCCCATCCTTGTCAGTCTCGGACTCGCTGTCACGATACCGGCGCCCGCGGCGCAGGATGCGATGAAAGCGCGTGGAGGCCAGGATGTCGTCACGCGAATGCACGCGGGCAAAGCCGAGGGTGCGCATCAGCTTTGCGATCAGGCCGCGCGTGCCGTCGGGCAGGTCAGCGTTGCGCGGATTCGCGCGGCGGATATGCGCGCCATAGGGGCACGTCGTGGCCGCCGGATCGCGCTCAAAGGTGAACTGGTCCAGCCAGATATCCTTGAGCTTCGGGCCGACGCCTTGCAGCGCGCTCTCGCTCAGCGTCATGGCCGGTGCGCCCGGCGGAATGACCCACTCCGGATTGTCCCTGGCAATGGCATTGCGCCATGGTGGCGTGCCCGGGGGCCACGGTGGCGGTTTCTTCGGCCATGGCGGAATGATCGGAATATCCGCCGGCACGCGGCCGGACATCGCGCTCGCGAGTTTGATTTCCTCCTCCGGACGGTGGCCGGCCTTGTCGGCCACCGTCTCCTTGAACAGCGGGACATTCTGCGCGAGGTCGCGCAACACCAGGTAAGTCCCGTTGCGGCCGAAGTCCCGCTTGCCGGGCTGGTCCTCGGCGAGCGGCAGGACGTGCGCGCGTTCCTCCCCGGCATCGAGCAGGGGACGGTCGGTGTAGAGACCGTATTCGTTCGGATAGCCAAGCAGGAATTCGCCGAGCGCCGACAGGTTGGTATATTTGGTGGTGTCGCGTAGTCGCGTCGGCTTGCTGCGCTCCCAATCGAGCGTCGGCTGGCTTACGCCATCGACGAAGCCGAACGGCTCGAGATCGTTCTTGCGGACCGTCGACATGACGTAGACCGAGTCGAACGCGGTCGCCCAGAGCGCGTCCTTCGCTTTCTTTTCCCATGCCTCGTGCTGATAGTCCGACTCCGCGTAGAACATGATCAGCACGTGCCGATCGGACTCCCCGGGAACGCCGCCCCAGCGCCAGCGCTTCGGGTCATTCGTGCCGACGTCGCCGAGCCGGCGCGAACGGTTCGCGTCCACCATGCCGACGCGGAATTCGAGCGAAAAGTCCGCCAGCACCGGCTCTGGAACGCCGAGCTTTCTCATCCCCTCCAACGTGAAGGCGACATGCAACGCGTGCAGCGGCAGCGAACCGCCCACCGCGTTGGTCACCGGATTCGCGCGCAGCCACGCGCGCGCCGTTGCGGCATCGGCGATACGCGCCGCATAGAGGCACGCATGGGTCAGATGCCCGTGACCGAAACGGACGAGCCCCTGAATGTCGCTGTAGTCGACGTTGGAAAGCTGCATGCGCCCCTCACAAATCCCGTAACCAGGCGCGGATCTTCGCCTCGCTCATCCAGCGCCGCTGCAGCCCTTCGCGGATGCGCGTGTTGCGCGCGAGATCGAATGCGGTGAGACCGGGGTAGGCCTTGTACCAGACCTGCGTCGGAATCTGGTGACGGCGGTTGGTGTCCTTGAAGCGTAACTCGATTATGGCGCCGTCGTAGACGAACCACCGGGTGCGCGGATAAGCAACAAAGTTGCTGAAGATGATGTTGAGGCCCCAGCCGACCTTGTTGATGAAATCGTCCATATAGGCCTGATGGCTGCCGTCGTAATTGCTGACGAAAAACGCGCGCCGTTTGCCGTCGAGGAAAACCCAGCGCGCGAAGTGGATCGTCTGGATGCGCGTCAAGTTGCTGCGATTGTAGACGTGCCGGCAACCGTAGTTGGTCAGCCAAAGGATCGGCGGCACCAATGCGAGGCGGAACCAGTTCGGCTTGATGCAGCCGGTCAGGGAATACTGGTTGGTGACGTCATAATCCTCGTGATTGGCAAGCTCGGTATCGTGCTCGCGCGTCGGTGGCGGGATGTAGTCGGGCTCGTTCTTCTCGTACCAGCGCAGCACCGCGAGGAAGGCGGCAACGATCACGAGCACGGGAATGAGCCATAAGGGGTACAGGATGAAGAACGGCACAAACATCAGGCCAAGCGCGACCAGCAGCGCAAAGGTCCAGGGTGCGCGCCGCAGGAGCCAGATGAAAACGACAATGGCGAGCAACCCGAACGGCGCGACGATGAAAACCAGGAGCCACGGAAACCGGATGAGATCGTCGATCGCGAACAGCCACGGAACGACGAGCAGCACCGGAATGATGGCGAAGTGCAGCCAGTTGCGCAGCCACCATCCGACGGGAGTCGGCTCGGCGACGGGCAGCAGCTTCGAATTCTCGCGGACGAACTCGACCAGATGATCGCGCACGAGACGCACGTGGTCGCCTGCGTCGGGATGCAATTGAACGTATTTCGCTAGCTCCTCCTGCAAGGCGGCGCGCAGGCCGGCCTCCTTGCGCACCTGCGCCACCGTGCGGCCGATCCAGTTCACATAGGGCGCGGTCGCGGGATGCGAATGCTGTTTCATCCAGGTCAGCAGGTCGCCGTCGCTGGGGGGATCCTGACACAACGAGAAAATCTCGCGCAGCCCTTTCGATGCGGCAGCATCGCCGGCAAGCGCGATCAGACAGGAATCGGTTGAGCCATCCCAATTGGCGACGAACGCCAGATAGATCGGGTAATTCGGAATCGGGTCGACGCCCCAATGCGCAAGATCGCCGACCGTTTTGTCGTCGATAATGACGAAGCGCGCGAAATGAAACTTGCCGAACTGTTCGAACGGAACGAGCGCATTGTCCGGGTCGGCCATGCCGGGCACGTCGGGCCGGTTCATTGTCTTGAGCAGTTTCTCAAGTTCGCAGCGGCGCGGAAGATCGAGGGGCGCAGCGATCATGATGTCGGCTTGCGGGGTCATGGCACCCGGCTCACCTTGTTGA
>JAXDOA010000033.1:0-5848 GCA_034669125.1 Hyphomicrobiales bacterium | reverse complement strand
CGCGAGGCGACGCACCGCGCCATCTCATTGGCCGAACTCGTCGATGTGCCGATCATGATCGTGCACGTCTCGAACGGAGAAGCGATGGAGGAAATCCGCAGAGCGCAGCAGCGCGGCCTGAAGATCTACGGCGAGACCTGCCCGCAATATCTCGTGCTCACCGCGAAGGACATGGAAGGCCTCAACATGGAGGGCGCGAAATACGTTTGCTCTCCGCCGCCGCGCGACGAGAAGAGCCAGCAGGAATGCTGGGCCGGCTTGCAGCAACATGTGTTCTCGCTGTTCTCATCCGACCATTGCCCGTTCCGCTACGACGACAAAGGCAAGCTCGCGCCGAAGGGCCGCACGAGCTTTCGCTGGGTCCCGAACGGCATCCCGGGCATCGAGACGCGGCTGCCGATCCTGTTTTCCGAAGGCGTCAAGAAAGGCCGCATCAGCCTGAACGAGTTCGTGGCGTTCACGGCGACCAATCACGCCAAGACCTACGGGCTGTACCCGAAGAAGGGCACCATCGCGGTCGGCTCCGACGCCGACATCGCGATCTGGGACCCGGACGTGAAGCAGACGATCTCGCAGACGCTGCTGCATCACGGCTCGGACTACACGCCCTATGAAGGGATCGCGGTGACGGGCTGGCCGGTGTCCACGATGGTGCGCGGAAAATTCGTCGTGCGCGACGGCAAGCTCACCGGCGTGAAGGGTGGCGGCGATTATGTGCCACGCGGGAAGTCGCCGCTCGCTGCGCCGCGCGGCACGCTTCCGACCACATGAAATGGGACCGCGAAGTCGACGTTCTGGTGTTCGGCGCCGGCATGGGCGGCATGACGGCCGCGCTCGTGGCGTCGCTCGAAGGCCTCGACGTGCTCTTGTGCGAGAAGACCGACCAGGTCGGCGGAACGACCTCGACATCAGCCGGCACCGTGTGGATACCGGGCTCCAGCCAGGCGGTGCGCGACGGCGTGCCGGACAAGATCGAGGATGCGCGGCGCTTTCTGCAAGCGGAAATCGGACCTCGCGCGGAAACCGTGCGTGAGGCTTTTCTGGCGGCCGGACCCGCAGCACTCGACTATCTCGAAGCGCGCAGCGACGTGAAGTTCATCGCACCGCCGATGCATCCGGACTATCACTCCAACCAGCCCGGCCGCGCGCTGGCTGGCCGCGCGCTGGCGCCGTTGCCCTTCGATGGGCGGTTGCTGGGCAAAGAGTTCGACCGCGTCCGCCCGCCCATCGCGCCGTTCATGGTGCTCGGCGGCATGATGGTCGGAAAGCTCGACATTCCGGTTCTGCTGAAGCCGTTCGGCTCGGTCGTGAACTTCATGGCGGCGTCCAAGCTGCTGCTGCGCCACGCGACCGACCGCTTGCGCTTCAAACGCGGCACGCGGCTGGTGATGGGCAATGCGCTGGTCGCTCGGTTGTTCTACAGCCTGCGACAACGCAATGTAGCGATCGCGTACGACGCGAGGCTTGTCGAACTGGTGAAGGGAACAAACTGCGTCGAAGGTGCCGTGGTCGATATCGGCGAGAAGCGCCAGACCATCCACGCGCGGCGGGGCGTGATTCTCGCGACCGGCGGCTTTGGCGCCGACACAAAAATGCAGAAGCAGTACAACGCGAATGCGCCGGTCGAGCACGCAACCGCATTCGCAGGAGCTAGCGGCGACGGGTTCATTGCCGGACAGGCGGCCGGTGGCGCAGTCGATGCGAACCACACGATGGACTCGTTCTATTTCCCGAGTTCGCTGAAGGGGGAGATCAACTTCCCGCACATCCTGCTCGATCGCGCCAAGCCCGGTCTGATTGCGGTTAACAAGGGCGGCCGCCGCTTCGTCAACGAGTCAGCGAGCTATCACGACTTCGTCGAGGCGATGCTGCGCACCAACGACGTATCGCCGTGCATTCCGGCGTGGCTGATCTGCGACCGCGCCTTCATTCGCGATTACGGTATTGGCCTGGTGCATCCGGGCGCCGGAGCACGGACCATCAACCGCTTTATCGCCGACGGATATCTCAAACGCGCCGGCACGCTGATGGAGCTCGCCCAGCACATCGGCGTCGACGGCAAGAACCTGGTGCGCACCGTGCAGGAACACAATCGCTTTGCCGAAACCGGCATCGACGAGGCGTTCGGCAAGGGCGGCACCGAATACAATCAGTTCAACGCCGATCCGGCGAACACGCCGAACCCGTGCCTGCGGCCGATCGCCGAGCCACCCTATTTTGCGGTCGCTGTCTATCCATCGACGATGGGCACCTGCGTCGGACTTTCCACCGACAGGAATGCGCGCGTGCTCGATGAGCACGGCGAGGCGATCAAAGGGCTCTATGCGGTCGGCAACGACATGGCGTCGCTGTTTCGCGGTGTCTATGTGGGCCCCGGCATCACGCTCGGGCCGGCGCTGGTGTTCGCCTATCGGGCCGTGATGGACATCGGAAGAGCGGGCGAGACGGCGGACGCGCGCAGGCGCGTCAGCGCATAGATGGCGAAGGCAGGCGCGATCAGCGCGGGACCCGGAACATGCAGGTTACCGAGGCCGATCTGGATGATCGGCAGCCAATAGACGAGCTGAACGAATCTTCGGCCACTGGAATCGAGCGCGCCACTGGCCAGCAGCAACAGCGCCGCAAAGGTCAGTGCGAGCGTGTCGTAAGAGAGCAGATACGGCACGGCGCAGACCGAACACGCGAAGAACAGCGCCATCAGCCAGAGCCGGTCCGCATCGCGGCGCGTGCGAAACGCCCAGAACACGGCGGCAACCGCAAAGGCCGAGAAACAGAACTGGATCGCCAGCGCGGCGTTGTACAGCAGATCGATACCGCGCAGGTTCATGTAAACGGTCGGGTAGAACGGCGTCGCGATGCGGTCGGGATCGGCCAGCACCAGATTGTTGGTGGGCAATCCCTTGGCGATGAAGTCGGCCCACACCTCCGGCCCGAAGACCAGCGCGGTCGCGGCTGCGAGCGCGAGTGCCGTGATGGTGGCGGACGCGAATACACGCCAGCGCGCGGAAGCAATGAGCATCACGGGAAACAGGACGCCGAGCTGCGGCTTCAACGTCAGCAGACCGATCAGAATTCCGGCCGCCGTCGGCCGCCGGTCGAGCCAGAGAAAAATCGTGATCAGCATCGCGGCGGTGATCAGCGAGCTTTGCCCCGAGATCACGCACAGCACCGCGGCCGGGGAGAGCACGAGCGCAGTCAGCAGACGATTGTCTGCGATATGGCATCGCCCGACCGCGAAGAACAATGCGCCAGCGAGCACCGTCCACACCAGCAGCGCTTGCAGATACCCCAACTGCCCGAATGGCGCGGCAACAAAGAATATGCTGGGCGGGTACGACCAGTTCTGCCCGGGATAGTTCGGCCCGAGCAGCGCTTCGAGCGCGCGCGCATAAAGACCGGCATCGTAGAAGCGGCTCGGATCTGCCTCCGTCGCCGCGCGGCCGTACATCCAGACATTCAGGAAGTCGCGACCGGCCACGAGGCTGGTGCCGTCGCGCGGGAACGGGGTGCTCCACGACATCGTGTAGAGATAGCCGCCGGCCGCGACCGCACCGAAAAACGCGCCGAGAAGCGCGAGCGCGCGGATCGTCTCGCTGTTGTCGCGCTTCAGGTCGATAGACATGCCGGCAGAGTGCCGGAGCGCGGTTTCAAAATCCTTAACGGGTCGTTAATCAGACGATCCCGTTCTTCAGCTCCGTCTCGCCACGCCAGAGCCGGTCGAGGTTTTCCAGCAGCAGATCGATCACGTTGTCCTCGTAGGCGCGCGTCTCGCCGGCGGTGTGCGGCGTGATCAGCACGTTGGGAACGTCCCACAGCGGCGACTTGTCCGGCAGCGGCTCCTCGACCGTGCAGTCGAGGCCCGCGCCCGCGATGCGGCCCTGCGCCAGCGCGTCGAGCAACGCCGGCTCATCGACTACCTTGCCGCGCGACACATTGATCAGGAACGCGGACGGCTTCATCCGGGCCAGCGCCGCCGCGTTGATCAGGCCTTCGGTCTGCGGCGTCAGCGGACAGGTCAGCGCCACGAAATCGGCAAGCGGCAGCACCTCACCGAGCCTGCCGTGCGAGAACACATCGTCCGCGTTCTCGCCCCCGCTGCCGGGGTCGCGCTTGGTGGCGATCACCCGCATGCCGAAAGCGCGCGCGAGGCCCGCGAGATGAGAGCCGATGCGCCCGAGGCCCACGACCAGCAGCGTCTTGCCACCGAGTTCGTCCTCGCGCTTGGAAAGGTCCGAGATCATGCCGCGCCAGTGGTGCTTCACCTGATTGTCGCGGGCGAAATGAAGCTGCCGCGACATCGCGAGAATGAGCGACATCGCGTGTTCGGCGACCGCGCGTGCGTTCACGCCTTGCGCGCTGGCAAGGCGGATGCCGGCGGCCTTCAAGGCCTCGCGCTGATACTGGTCGGTGCCGGCGCTGATCGACTGGATGAATTTAAGCTTCGGGGCCCGCGCGATCAGGTTGTTGCGCCACATCATCGAGACGCTCACCACGTCGGCATCGCCGATGCGCACGGTCAACTCCTCCAGCGAGTTGACCTGGAAGTGGCGGATGCCGGTGTTGCGCGCCGCAAAGCGCTCGGCCATGCGGTACGCCACATGGGCAAAGCAGATGGTGAGGTCTTCTTTCCGCGGAAACGCCATGTTTGCCCTGCTCCCCTCGTACGGCCGGCCCGCAACGATACCCCGCTGGAGCCGCCCCGGCATGGTGAGTTGTCTAGCGTTTACGTGTTAGCATCGGGGGTCGCAATGGCCGGCGTCCGGACGCGTACAGTGCCCGGACGCAACGGCCGAGCGCGAGGAGGATCGAAATGGCAAAGAAAAGCGAAGCGGAAGGCGTCTACAAAATCGTCGAAGTTGTCGGCGTGAGCGAGGTGTCCTGGGAGGATGCCGGCCGGCAAGCGGTCAAGACGGCGGCCAAATCGCTGCGCGATCTGCGCATTGCCGAAGTCATGAAGATGGACATGAAAGTCGAGAACGGGAAAGTGACCGCGTTCCGTACCCGCGTGTCGCTCTCCTTCAAATACGAAGCCTAGCTGCAATCCACTTGGCCGCTTCGTTGCACGAGTCATCAGGGCGGCAGCGTGTGCTCGGCCCGCGGTGAAACTGTTGCCGGGAGGAAAACCCGATGAAGGATCTCGTCGCCATCGCCGAGAAAGCCGGCGCCATTCTCAAAGAGCGCAAGCAGACGATCGTCGTCGCGGAATCATCGACCGGCGGGTTGATCTCCGCGGCGCTGCTCGGCGTGCCGGGCGCTTCGGCGTATTTCCTCGGCGGCGCTGTCGTCTACACGCGGCAATCGCGGCGGCTGTTGATCGATATTCCGGACGCGGCGCTCGACGGAGTGCGGGCCTCGACCGAGCCCTACGCGCTGATGATGGCGCGTACCGCCCAGAAGAATTTCGCCGCAACCTGGGCCTTGGCCGAAACCGGCGCGACCGGCCCGACTGGAAACAGCTACGGCGATGCGGCGGGGCACAGTTGCATCGCGATCGCGGGCCTTGCCGAAAGTGCAATGACGCTGGAGACCGGAAAATCCGACCGGCTGGACAACATGCACGCCTTCACGGCGGCGGCGCTGGATTTCCTGCTGCGGGCCTTGTCTAAATAGTTAGGCGCGCTCGAACACGATATCCTGCGCGCCCTTCCATAGCGTGAGCTTGCCGAGCGGGAGAAGGTTCTCCAACCCGGACGTCAGCGTAATGAAGTGATTGCCGGCGAGCTGCCCCATCTTGCTGGCGAAATGCACGCCGCCATAGGCGAGCAAAATCTCGGTCTCGCTGATCCCGCCCGGATAAAGAATGATCTGGCCGGGCGCGGGATAGCTGGTATGGTTCTCGTAAGAAACG
>JAXDOA010000032.1:0-8343 GCA_034669125.1 Hyphomicrobiales bacterium | reverse complement strand
GTACGTTCGTTACAAAGAAACTCAGATTTCCGACGCGATCTCGCCGCATGACGACATGTTCGTTCCCAATGTGGAGGGCAATTTTGCGCACTACATGTCAGTCGGGCGGTCGGCGATCGACATCATTGTCAGCGCGTTGGTCGTGGCCGGGGATCCTCAAGTTAACAATATTCTGGATCTTCCCTGCGGAGGCGGCCGGGTGACGCGCCACCTTCGAGCGTTCTTCCCGAATGCGACGCTCTACGTCAGCGATTTGGCGAAGGAGAAGGAGAAATTCGTTCTACAGTCTTTTGGCGCCAATCAAGCGGAAGAAAATCCGGATTTCTTGATCCCGCCGCCTCGTACCTACGACCTGATCTTCGTCGGCTCCCTCGTCACACATTTCGATGAGCCGCGCTTTCGGCAAGCAATAACCTGGTTTGTCGACTCCTTGTCTCCAAAGGGACTCCTTGTCCTCACCACACACGGACGCCGCCACAACTACATGCAGAACAAAGTCACCAACTACATTGCCCCTGTTTTATGGCGGAATGCGCAAAAGGGGTATGACCAGACCGGATTTGGCTACGTGGAGTACCCCGATATCCCAAACTATGGGCTAAGCGCATCTTCGCCATCCTGGATCGCGAAGGTGATGGAAGGCTTTACTGCTACGCGCTTGCTCGCGTTCCACGAAGCGGCTTGGGATCATCATCAAGACGTCGTGGTCCTGCAGAGGAGCGATGGCTGGCTTGGCTGATCCGCCCGCATGAAGCAACCATGGCCCACACTGTCACACGTCTAAAGGGATCTCACGCCAAGGGATTGGGCTAGTCCTCTGGCCCGCCTAAGGCCCGGCCGCCCTCTCAGCGGCCTCTCGGGCATTCGCTGCGATCTCACTCACCGCGGCACGAAATACTGCAGCGGTCCGCCGTTCGCGACACCGTCGAACATCAGCAGCACGAGATAGAACTCCGGATCGTCGCGCAGCACGAGCAGCGCTTCTGCCTTGCGGTCCGTCGGCTGGGCGACGTCGGCGAGATGTTTGAGCTGGCCGTCGTTCTGCAGCAGGAACAGCGAATGGCGTTGCTGCACGGAGCGATTCGAGGCCGCCAGAATGAGGATGCCGTCATCGACCTTCGCCAGGTCGCTGATGCCGACGTCGGTCCCGAGTGCGACCGGCGTGACGGTCGGCGTGAACGCGCCCGACGCGGCGAATACCTTGCTCACGTCCGCGCTAACGATGAATGCTTTGCCGCCAATCACCGGATTGCGGAACCCGAGATTGACCACGCCCTCCCCGCGCACGCTCGCGCCAGGCGTGATGGCGATGCCCTGGATATCGCTGTTGGTGCGATCGATCTTCTGGTTGGCGAGCCCGGGGACCGGAATGCCCGCGGTGAGTGCCGCGCGGAAGCGGTCGGAAACCTCCAGGCCCGGAACCGTGGCGGGCGGCGCCGGCGGTGTGCTGTTTATGTCCGACGGAAAGCGGGCGACAAGGAAATCGGTGTCCACCTGCGGCGGGAACGACGGGCGGTCCTTCGAGGTCACCACATAGAAGAAACGATCGTCATGCGCCGCGCCTTCCATGTTCGGCGTGCCGATGAGCCTGCTGGGCGGCGCGGTGCCGCTTAAGCCGGCCAACGGCCCGGAACGGATCGTCTGCCCGCCAATCGTGAAAAACTGCGCGAATCGCGCCGAGTCGTTGACGACGAGGCACACCGGCCGCTCCGTCACCGCGCCGATGCAGGTCACGCCGCTGACGTTGTCACGCCCCTCGCCAGCCTGCCCGAACGCAGGTTGGACGGTCCACGTCTGGTCGCTCGGGATGATTTCCGGTTGGGCCGAAGCCGGCGTGGCGAAAAGAGCCGCGGCGGCGAAAAGAGCCGCAAAGAAACCGAACAGGAAAGCGCCCGTCAGGCAGGACCACAATTGTTTCAACATGACACTCTCCCGCGCGATCAACCTGTGGAGGAACTATCAGGTATTATGGCAAACGTCACAAGCGGGTCTATTTGCCGCGGCAGCCCTAGAACTTCTTTCAGTTTCCGCCAGCACAGAACATTTGCCGTTCGGTCGGCGCCAGGATGACCAGCTGTGGCGCGTATTCGTCGAGCACGGACCATTTGAATCCACAAAGCTCGTGGTGCATCCAGACATAGCGTCCGGCGTGCGTCGCGAAATAATCCTGCCAATACCCGCGCGTGAACGAGTCTCCAATCACCACGATTGTCGCGCCGGCGCGGCCCGTCTCGACAAGATCGCCGCCACTTTCGAATTGTGTTGCAATCGCAGCAGGAGGCGGTGCCGCGGGTCCATAGGCGCTGAGATCGATCACGGCGTCCTCATCGCTCACGTCGGCCGAGACCGCAAGCAGCCGCGCCAGATCGCCGCCTTCCACGCGCTCGTATCCGCGCACCACGCGCGCAGGATCGATCGTCCATTCAGGCCTGAGCGCGGCGCGCATCACCGCATTGTAGGCGACCAGCGCGCCGAACTTGTTCCAATGGGAGTCGGTGCGCCGATAAGTCGGACTTGAAGCGGCCATCAGCGGCACGCGCAAATCGACAGCAACGATGCCGCGCTCGCGAAGCGCGCGCATCATGAGATCGTATTCGGTCACGGCAGGCACTTCGGCGGCCCAGGCGGGCAAACGCGCGCGGTTGATGGTTGCGCCGTTCGGCGGGATCGCGACGAGGAAATCTGCGCCCTTCGCGGCGAGGTGTGCGCGCAGCGCCGCGGCGCGATCCGCGAATGCCGCGATGGAGGCATGGCGAAGCACCATGCCGGTCGCCTGCTCGATCGTGCCGTCGCCGTTGAGGAACAACCAGTTGTCGCGGCCAATGATGACGCGCAGGTCGCTCGGCAGATCCATCGCATAGCGCAAGCGCCCGTGCCCGCGCACGAGTTCGGCGCGCAGGCCGAAGTGATCGGCGAGAAAGCGATCAAGCTGGCGCGGCAACGCGAGCCAGCCGATCGGCGAATGCGGCCAGGCGGGCGCGGCACTAAGCATGCGCGCCTCGCCTTCCGATGAAACCGCGGCAGGCTGCATCGCCTGGATCGCCATCGGTACGGCCAGCAGCGGAAGCCAGAGGAGCGCCCAATACCGCCGATAGCCCGCGAGCAAGCCCATGTTAAAATCTGAAATAAAGGAATGGGCTGTAGGAGCCGGCCGCGACACTCAGGATCGACAGCGCGAAAATCACCGTGATTGCGGCGGTATCGCCGATTGCGTAGACAGGCTGCGCCATGCGGGTGAACAGCCGCCGCAATGCGCGCCAAAGATCGAACTGGATGGCCGCCAGCGCGGCGCCGGTCAGCAACGCAGCGATCGTCGCCGGATGCAGCACGAGGTGTGTCGCGACGCTAAGGCCGGACACGCCGTGAAGGCCCACAAGGCTGCCGAAAAACGAAAGCGCGTGCTCGAGATCGCGCGCGCGAAACCAGACCCAGCCGGTCATCACAGCGAGAAGCAGATAGACGCGCGCCAGCCACGCATGACGCGACAGCGCCGCCGAAAGGCCGCTGCGCTCAACGATGAGAAACGCGCCGTGATGCACGCCCCAGATCACGAAGGTCCAGTTCGCGCCATGCCACAGGCCGCAGAGGACGAACACCAGACAAAGATTGCGGTACGTCTCGGCCGCCGATCCGCGGCTGCCGCCCAGCGGCACATAGAGATAGTCGCGCAGCCATTGCGACAGGCTGATGTGCCAGCGGCGCCAGAATTCCGTGACCGAGCGTGCCGTGTAGGGCAGACGGAAATTGCGCGGAAACGAAAAACCGAGCGCAAGCCCAAGCCCGATGGCCATGTTGGAATAGCCGGCGAAGTCGAAATAGATCTGGATGGTGTAGGCCGAGAGCCCGAGCCAGGCCTCCGCCATGCTCGGTGAGCCCAGCTTGTCGAATGCCGCTTCGGCGATGCGCGCGACCTCGTCGGCGATCAACACCTTCTGCGCCAAACCAATGATGAAGATGCGTAAGCCCGCGGAGACGCGGCCGAGCGTCATGCGCCGGCCGGTCAGGCGGCGCGCGATGGTGTGATAGCGGATGATCGGACCCGCGATGAGTTGCGGAAACATCGCGATGTAAACCGCGACCGAGAGCAGGTTGCGGTTCGGCTTCACCTCGCCGCGATGCACATCGACCAGGTATGAAATGGCGTGGAAGGTGAAGAACGATATCCCGAGCGGCAGCGCGATGCCGGGAAGCGCGAACGTCTCGCGTCCGGCCACCGCATTCAGCGAACCGACCGCAAAATCGGCATACTTGAAGATGCCGAGCAGCAGCAGATTCGTGGCAACGCTGGCGGCCGTCGTATGAAATCGCCGCCTTCCTTCGGCAGCGCCGATCGCGAGCGCGAGGGCGTAGTTGAGTACGATCTGCCCGGCGAGCAGCAACACAAAACGCGGCTCGCCCCAAGCGTAGAACAGAAGCGAGGCCGCAAGCAGCACGACGTTCTTCGCCGTGACGCCCGGGGCGGCGCAATAGAGGATGAAGAACAGCGGCAGGAAGTAGAACAAGAAGGTGATCGACGGAAAGAGCATCAGTCTCCGCTCCGCCCTCAGGCGCGCTGCTGCACGGCTTTCGTGACGCTCGCCCCGAGAGCGGCGCCGAGTTGGCGAAGCGCGAGGCCGTTGAGCGGAAACTCCAGCACGATATGCACGAGGCTCAGTGCAAGCAGCACGCTGAAGCCGAAGGCGTAGTCATAGAAATAGAGCGCGGTCGATCCGGCGCTCGCCGACACAACGATAGCGAGGCGCGACTTCGACATCTGGTTCCAGCGGATCACCTCAGCTTTGATGAACCAGTTGAGGTAATGATAGGTGTAGACGAAGGCGAGCAGGGCAACGAGCCGGTTGTCGAGGCTGAGCCCCGGAATGCCGAACAGCCGCCCGAGCGCGGGCGCGACATTGGCAAAATAATCGTGTGCTGCCTTGGCGAAGGATGGCACCAGCGTCGCAGCCGTCGGCGGTACCGCGAGGATCAGCGCGACCGCGGCGAGATAGATCGCGATCAGAACCCATTGTACCTTCTGGCCGGAGCGGTAGGCGCCGAGCGCCATGAACACGAGCGTGAACAGCGAGACGTGGATGAGCGTTGGCAGCAATATGCCGAGCACCGCAAGCGAAGCGCCCTGCGAGAGCATGAGCGCGGTCAAACCCATTGCGCCGATGAACAGCACCGTCGACTGCATCGCGGTGGTCGCGGCGGCGATGAGCACGCATACGACGAAGGCCGCCCACATCACGAAGCCGAACCAGGTGGCATTGTCGACGATCGCCGCGATAACGGCGACGGCCGCAAGGCCGAGCGCGATGCCGCGCTGGGGCAGAAAGTATTTGCGGTCGTGCAGCCAAGATATCTCGGTCGCGTAGTGCGCGGGGCCGAGCACCACATAAGCAAGCAGCAGCAGTTCGAACGGCACCAGATAGGTCAGCGCCAGTGCCAAGAGCATCAGCCCGAGATGAGCCGCGTCCGTGATGCGCATGGTCGCCTCGCCAAAATCGATAACGCAACTCTAGAGCAAAATGCGGCTGCGCAAAGACGTTTGGCACTTGAAGGGCGTGGGTTCCGCGCTCGCCGAGCGCCGTCCCCGTGGCGACCGCCTCACGCTCGGCCGGCGCGTTTTCTACCCGACGCGCGGGGCGCCTGAACTGTTTGGCGGGGCTTTGCCAGGATTCCGCTAACCCATTGAAATGATTGGTCGGAGTGGCAGGATTTGAACCTGCGACCCCCTCGTCCCGAACGAGGTGCGCTACCAGGCTGCGCTACACTCCGAAGGCGCCGCTTATAGCGGCGCAATTCCGGTGCCGCAAGTTCGCATGCCCAGTTGGAGCGAGGGTGCAGAAAACTGTTCCCGCCCTGGTGAATCAGAGCCGCAGGTTGTCGAGCAGCCGGGCGCCATATTGCGTCTTGTTGAATCGCACGGCCTGCGCCCTGAGCTCTTGCGGGCCGATCCAGCCGTTGTGAAATGCAACTTCTTCGGGTGCGGCGATGAGCTGGCCCTGGCGGCGCTGCAACACGCGGATGAACTCAGCCGCCTCGAGCAGCGAGTCGTAGGTTCCGGCGTCGAGCCAGGCGAAGCCGCGCCCGAGTTGCTCGACCGAGAGCCGGCCGAGCCTGACGTAAAGATTGTTGAGGTCGGTGATCTCGTACTCGCCGCGCGCCGAGGGCTTGATCTGCTTGACGAGCTCGACCACGTCCTCGTCGTAGAAGTAAATGCCGATGGCGGCCCAGTTCGATTTCGGCTGCTTCGGCTTCTCCTCGATCGAGAGCACCTGCTTGTTGTCGTCGAACTCGATCACGCCATAGCGTTCCGGATCGTCGACCCAATAACCGAAGATCGTTGCGCCGCTGGTTCGATCGCTCGCGCGGCGCAGTACGTCGGACAGCCCGTGGCCATGGATGATGTTGTCGCCGAGGATGAGACACGACGGATGGCCGCGCACGAAATCCGCGCCGATTACGAACGCTTGTGCCAACCCGTTTGGCTCGGGCTGTTCGGCATACTCCAGCTTCATTCCCCACTGCGCACCGGTGCCGAGCAGATTCTTGAAAGCCGGCTGATCTTGTGGAGTCGTGATGATCAGCACCTCGCGAATGCCTGCGAGCATCAGCGCGGCCATCGGGTAATAGATCATCGGCTTGTCATAGACCGGCAGCAATTGCTTCGAGGTCACGAGCGTAAGCGGATGCAGCCGCGTCCCCGAACCGCCGGCCAGGATGATGCCCTTACGCGACATGCGGCTGCGCCCCGAGCTTTGCACGAACGAGGGTCCGCGCGATCGCGTCCGCTTCTTCGAACCAGGGCCGCCCGCGGAAGCCGAACGTGCGCGCAAATCGGCTGCAATCCAGTTCCGAGTTCGCGGGCCGGCGTGCGGGCGTCGGAAACTCCGCTGTGGTGATTGCGGTCACGCGCGGCGACCGCCCGGTCAGCGGCGCCTGCGCGGCGACAATGCGGGTCGCGAACCCATGCCAAGTGGTCACGCCGTCGCCCGCGAAATGATAGGTGCCCCAGAGTTTCTCCACCGCGAGCCGCGGCGCGATGGTGAGGATGGCGTTCGCGAGATCGGGCGTCGATGTCGGGCAGCCGCGCTGATCGGCGACCACACGCAGTTCGTCGCGCGTTGCAGCGAGATTGAGCATTGTCTTGAGAAAATTGCTCCCAAACTCGCCATAGATCCACGACGAGCGGAGGATCAGGTGGCGCGCCGTCGCTTCGCGGACCGCGCGCTCGCCACCGGCTTTGCTGGCGCCATAGATGTTGATCGGCGCGATCGGATCGTCCTCGACATAGGCCGAGGGCTTCGCGCCGTCGAATACGTAGTCGGTCGAGATGTGCACGAGCGGAACCCCGGCGCTCTCGCAGGCTGCAGCAAGAACCGCAGGACCAACCTCGTTTCCCAGCCGCGCCGCTTCGATCTCTTTCTCGGCCAGATCGACCTTGGTGTAGCTCGCCGCATTCGCCACCAGCGAGGGACGGCGCCGCGCAATCGCGTCGCGGACCGCTGCAGCATCGGCGATATCGGCCTCAGTCCTGGACAGCGCAACCAGCGTCACCGCGCGCGTGCTCGCCGCGCGTGCCAGTTCCTGACCAAGCTGGCCATTGGCGCCGAAGACAAGGATCACGCAACGACCCCCAGCCGTTCGCCGCGATAAACGCCGCTGCGGATGCGCTCCCACCAAGAGCGATTGTCGAGATACCATTCGGCCGTCTTGCGCAGGCCCGACTCGAAGGTCTCGCGCGGCTCCCAGCCAAGATCGCTCGCGATTTTCCCGGCGTCGATGGCGTAGCGCAGATCGTGCCCCGGACGATCGGGGACGAAATTGATCAGCGACTTGCGCGGACCGATCTTGCTGCTGGGCGCGAGTTCGTCCATCAGCGCACAGATCGCCTCGACCACGTCGAGATTGGTCTTCTCGTTGCGCCCGCCGATGCAGTAGGTTTCGCCGACGGCGCCGCCAAGCACCACGGCGAGCAACGCGCGTGCATGATCGTCGACAAAAAGCCAGTCGCGCACATTGGCGCCCTTGCCGTAGACCGGCAGTTTCAAGCCTTCGAGCGCGTTGATGATGGTCAGCGGGATCAATTTTTCGGGAAAATGATACGGGCCGTAATTGTTCGAGCAGTTGGTCACGACCACCGGCAGCCCATAGGTGTGGTGCCAGGCGCGGACGAGATGATCGGACGCCGCCTTGGAGGCCGAGTAGGGCGAGCGCGGATCGTAGGCGGTCGTTTCGCAGAACAGGCCCTCCTCGCCGAGCGAGCCGAATACTTCATCGGTCGAGATATGGTGGAAACGGAACGCATCGCGTTCGGCGCCGGGCAGCGCGCGCCAATATCCAAGCGCTACCTGCAAC
>JAXDOA010000031.1:0-3092 GCA_034669125.1 Hyphomicrobiales bacterium | reverse complement strand
GGCGTTGACCTGTTCGACAACGGCCGTGTGGGCGATGCGGCTGTTAGGGCCGAACGGCGAGCCGGAGCCGGTGAGCGACACGAGGCCGGCGAGCTTGATCGGCCCGGTCTGCCCGAACCCCGGTGACGTGATGACGAACGGCGCGGCGATGGCGCCGGCGCCGGCAAGCAGCGCCGTGCGGCGCGTAACGAGAGACCGTGTGTGCATGACTTCCCCCTGTTGGTGTTGGCCGGATGATAGCAGCGATTAGCCCCCGAGGAACGCATGACGCACTTCCGCGTCCGCCGCCAAGGCGCTGGCGCGCCCCTCGCGTGCGTTGGAGCCGTCCACCAGCAGGTAGCCACGGTCCGCAATCGCAAGTGCGTCGAGCGCATTCTGCTCGACCATAACGACGGTCATGCCTTCGGCGTGCAGGCCCTTGATCAGAGCGAACAATTCGGCCGAGGCGGCGGGCGCGAGCCCGGCCGAGGGCTCATCGAGCAGCATCAGCCGCGGCGCCGCCATCAGCGCCATCGCGACCGCGAGCATCTGGCGCTGGCCGCCCGAGAGTGTGCGCGCCTCCTGCGTGCGCCGCTTGGCGAGGACGGGGAAGCGCGCGAACGCGGCCTTGATGCGCTCTTTGGTGGCGCGCCGGTCGACGTAGCCGCCAATCTCCAGATTGGCCTCGACGCTGAGCGAGGGAAACACGTTCGCCTCCTGCGGCACGAACGCGATGCCCTGCCGCGTGATCTCGCGGGGCTTGAGGCCGCCGATCGGTTTGCCCTCGAAGGTGATCGCGCCCTCGCGGGGTTTGAGGAAGCCGGCAATCGATTTGAGCAGTGTCGATTTGCCCGCGCCGTTCGGCCCGATCAGCACGACCAGTTCTTTCTCGGCGACCGTCATGCCGACGCCTTTGAGCACCTCGTCATGCGCCCCATAGCCGGCGACGACATTGGTGACGGAGAGCATCACGCCCGATGCCCCATGTAGGCCTCCTGCACGCGGGCATCCGCGCGCAGGTCGGCAAATCGGCCTTCCGTGAAACGCTTGCCCTGCACCAGCACCACGACGTGATCGCACAGCGCTGCGACCAGCCCCATGTTGTGCTCGATGATGAGAAACGTCATGCCGCGGCTTTTCAGCGCGAGGATGTGTTCGCCGAGCTTCTTCGCCAGCGTCGGGTTGATGCCGGCGGCCGGCTCGTCGAGCATGATCAGCTTGGGCTCGGCCATCAGCGCGCGGCCGAGTTCGAGCAGCTTCTTCTGCCCGCCGGAAAGATCGATCGCGCGGTTGTCGCCGACGTGAAGCAGGTCGAGTTCGCGCGCGACCGCGATGGCGCGGACACGCAATTCCTCTTCGTGCGCGCGCGACGCGGGCGTGCGCAGCACAGCCGCCGAAAACGTCTCGCCCGGCTGATGCTTGCCATACAGCATCAGGTTCTCGATCACGGTGAGAGCGCTCAAGCCTCGCGCGATCTGGAACGTGCGCGAGAGCCCTACATCGGCCAGCCGATCCGGCCGCCAGCCGGTCACCTCGGTGCCGGCGAAATACACATGACCGTCGTTCGGCCGCAGCGCGCCGGTCACCGCGTTGAATAGCGTCGTCTTGCCCGCGCCGTTCGGTCCGATCAGGCCGGTGATGCGCCCCTGCTCGACAGTCAGGTCCGCGCCGTCGAGGGCGGTGACGCCGCCGAACCGCCGCCGCAGCCCCTTGATGTCGAGCAGCGCCATGAAGGCTAGCCCCTGTTCCCCCCGAAGGATTGCACGAACAGGTTGCCTTGCGCGACGCGATCATGGCTGAACTGGCGGAAATCGTCCGCCACCTTGGCGGTCAGCAGCCAGTCAGCGAGTTCGCGGCCGATCGCGGGCGCGATCTTGAAGCCATGTCCGCTGCCGCCCGAGAAATCCGCGTATCCGGCGATGCCGGCGCGCGGGCCGACGAACGGATACCAGTCCGGCGTTACGTCGTAGAGCGCCGCATAGGCCTCGATCAGCTTCATGCCGGCGAACGAGGGAAAGCGGCGCTCGACGCGGGTTTGCACATCGGCGATGAAATCCTGATCGGCGCTGGTTTTGAAATTGTAGGGGTCGACGTCGACATACTCTTTCGGGAAACCGCGCCCGATGATGAATCGGTCCTGTCCGAGCGGGCGATAGTAGGTCGCATCGACGCCCATCGAGATCGAGGTTTTCGGGATATTGCGGCCCGAAGGGATCTGCCACACCGTGTCCTGCTCGCGCACCGAGCGCATCGGCAGCGCAAGGCCCGCGCTTTCGGCCAGCGGCTTTGCCCACGGGCCCGCGGCGTTGACCACGTGGTTGGCGCTCACCTCGCCAGTGTCCAAATCGACGCCGGTGATGCGATCGCCTTGCCGCAACAGCCGCCGCACCGGCGTGCGTGCGCGAAATTCGCCTCCGGCGTTCCTGAACGCCGCCACATAAGCCTCGGTCGCCTGCACGGGATCGGCGTAACCGCCATGCGGCTCGTAGACGATGCCCGCAACGCCCTCCGGATTGAGCTCGGGCAGGTGCTCGGGGAAGCCCGCGCCCTCGGACCATTCGTTCACGATGCCGAGCCCCTTCTGCATCGCGACGTTTTTCTTCGCGCCTTCGAGCATGTCCTGCGAGACAACGAAGCAGTATCCGGCCTGCACAAAGCCGGCGTCCTGACCCAGTTCGGCCTTCGCGGTCTCGAACATCGTGATGCTGTCGCGCGCCAGACGCACCAGCAGCGGCGTCGAATAGCTTTGCCGGACGATCGCCGCGCTCTTGCCGGTGCCGCCGCTCGCCGGCTCGCCGCGCTCGATCAGCAGCGTCTTCGCGCCGGCTTTGCGCAGGTGATAGGCCGTCGCGGCGCCGCTGATGCCGGCGCCGATGACGATTGCGTCGTAACTCATGTCTTCGGCTCCACGCCGTAATGCTCCTTGATGAAGCCGCGCGAAAACTTGCCCGACACGAAATCGTTCTCGATCGCCGCGCGATCGCGCTCGCCCGGCTTGCCGTATCCGCCCGCGCCGGGTGTCTCGACCACGATCGCCTCGTCGGGCTTCACTTCAAGATTCGCCGGCTTGGTCGGCAGCGGCACTTCGGCGCCGCCGCTGAGCCTCGCGAACT
>JAXDOA010000030.1:0-4300 GCA_034669125.1 Hyphomicrobiales bacterium | reverse complement strand
GCTCGGGCAGCAAAGCCGCTTTCATGCAAATTCCTTCCGATGCGCATGATCCCGAAAAGTGGGAACCGGTTTTCGGAAAAGATCATGCGCGGGCAAGCAGCCGCAACGTAGGGCGCCGGTGGGACCGGCTCAAGGGCAGTCGATTGGAACGCCGATAAGGGAGGCGATTACTGCCGCGAAATCTGCACGGAGAATTCGCCGTTGCGGATGCGCGCCGGGAGCCCTTCGGCATATTTGGCGGTCGCGTCCTCGCCATAGGTGGTGACGAGCTCGCTCAGCGCGCTGAACAGCGAGGCCTGCGCCAGGCAGTCGCCGTCGACGCCGTCGAGCCGCGCCTCGCTCCACGCCTCGAACAGATAGCTCAGCGCGATCTGCTTTTGCTCGGTGTCGGAAGCCAGCCCCCGGGCCGCATCGGTACGTGGCGCAATGCTCATCTCTCAAACCCATATCGCAGCGCCAAATGGCGCCGTCCCAGCGGCGCGAAGTTAGCATGGGGATTTGCGGCGAACAGGCGAGACTTTAGGAAAGGTTAACGGCCGCATAGCAATGCCGGTTACCGGGAACCGGACAATTCTAGTTTGCGTAGCGCGCCGTGATGTCGCGGGCGATCTTCGAGCCCTCTTCGAGGTAGCGGCGGATCGCGTAGTCGGCGGCTGGCGTGCAGGTGCGGTGGGTCTGCTGGAAGCCGCGGTAGCCGCGGTTGAAGCTCGCGATCAGCCGCTCGCGCCGCTCTCCGCTCGGTGCTTCGGCGTCGACCAGCGCCTGCATCTCGTTGCGCCAGACCATGCCTTCGCGCGCGCCGCAGATGTCGCGCAGATAATGCAGCGCGCCGAGGATCTCCGAGAGCCGCTGCAGGTCGCTTTCATAGGGCGCGCGCCCGCCTTGCGTCGCCTGGCCATGGGCGACGGTGGCGGAAAGGACGAGCAGGAGGATCAAGAAAAAGCGTGGCATGGAACGGATATGCCCGCCGCCTGCGGCGAGGGCAAGGCGCCTCGCGCGGCGTGGTTTAGCCAGCTTCCATCCGCTCGAACGCCGCCGCGACAATGTCGGCGAGCCCTTCGGTGGTTTTCAGCGCGGATAACTCCGCCGGCCGCAGCCAGCGCAACTCGGAGAGTTCTTCGATTTGCGGCGTTCCTTCGCCCGCGAGCCAGCGCGCCGCAAAGCACAGGATCACGAAATGACGCGACACGCGGCCAGCCTCGTCACGCGTGATGAATTCGCGCTGTCCCGCAAGCGCAACCGGCTCGATCGTGATGCCGGTCTCCTCGGCGATCTCGCGCACCACCGCCTGATGCAAGGTTTCGCCCGCCTCCACGACACCGCCCGGCAGCGTGTAGAGGCCGGTGCTCGCGCCCTTGGCGCGCCGCGCCACCAGCACGTGCCCGTCGCGGATGATCGCGGCGCTCACGGCGAGATACGGCCGGTCGGGATACATGCGGGGATCGGTCATGTTATTGTTCGAACAGCGCGTCGACGGTCGCCTGCTGCTCGCCCGTCGTCATGTCTTCCGAATGCGCGATATCGTAGCCGTTGATCACCGCGCCCGCGCGCGCGACCATCGGCTTGAGGCGCGCCGCGGTCTCGGCGGCAAGCGCGTTGGCGGCGTCGAGCGAGGAGCGCCGCTGGAATGTCTCGCAGGTTGCGACGAGGAGCGCATTCATGGTGTCGGCGAGCTCGTCGAGCCGAACGCGCGCAATCGGCTCGGCCGCCGCGTAGGCGGCGATCGCCAGCTCCTTGTCCTTGAAGTGCGAGGCCGCGAAATGCTCCTCGTAGGAGAGCGGCTCCCAGCCGATCAGCTCGACGATGCACTCCGGCGTCTCCGGCAGCAGGTCGAGCAGCATGATGGCTTCGTTGAAGTGGTTGAGATAATCGGTCGCGAGCCCGGTCTGCGGATTGATGTTGGCGGCCGCCAGCCGCGCCGGATCGAGGCGCGACAGCTCGTCGTCGGAGAACAGGGGAACGGGAGCTGTCATCAGGTTGTGCGGCGCGGTCTCTTCGAATCTAGGCAGTCTTGTCGGGCATGGTTAAATCCGCATTAAGACTCAAGGCCGAAGGCAACGCCCCTGATGTGCGGACGGTACGCGATCACCACGGCCCCGGAGGCGATCCGGCAGCTGTTCGCCTATCTGGAGCAGCCGAATTTCCCGCCGCGCTACAACGTCGCGCCGACTCAAGCCGTGCCGATCGTGCGCATGACCGAAGGTAAGCGCCAGTTTGCGCTGGTGCGCTGGGGGCTGATCCCGGCGTGGGTGAAGGACCCGCGTGCGTTCTCGCTGGTGATCAACGCGCGGGGCGAGTCGGTGCTGGACAAGCCCGCCTTCCGTAACGGCATGAAGCGGCGGCGCTGCCTGTTTCCGGCCGACGGCTTCTACGAATGGAAGCGCGATAGCGAGAAGAAGCAGCCCTATTTCGTACGCCTGAAGTCCGGGCAGCCGATGGCGTTCGCAGGGCTGTGGGAAAGCTGGATGGGGCCGAACGGCGAGGAGATGGAAACCGCCGCGATCGTCACCACCACGGCCAGCCGCACGATCGCGCACATCCATGACCGCATGCCGGTGATCTTAGCCCCCGAGGTGTTCGATTTCTGGCTCGATCCGAATGTGGATGGCGAGATGGCGGCGAGCGTGATTGCGCCGGCGCGCGATGCGCTGATCGAGGCTTACCAGGTTTCAAGCGCGGTCAATCGCACGGCGAACGACACGCCCGCGCTGATCGAGCCGCTGCGGGAGCCGGAACCCGTTGAGCCCCCGAAGCCGAAGCCTCAGAGGAAAGAAAAGGCAAAGGCCGACGACGGGCAGACGAATTTGTTTTGACACCCGTGGTCATGGCAGCGGCAGGACCGGACGCGGCAACGGCGGTGCGGCGCGCAGATATTCACGGCCGGGAAAATGCCGCTTTGCATGCTGTTCCAACTCCTCGACAAACTGTTCCACATAGCGTGGCGTGGCCCGCCGCGGGTCTCGGGCGACCGTAGACCACTGGCCGATAGCGGACCCTCGATAGGTGAGCGGTGCAGCGCGGAGAGCCGGATTGCGGATCATCGACGTCGAGGGAACGATCGCGACGCCATAGCCGACAGCGGCAAGCTCGATGAGCGTGGTCGCGGTCGTACTCTCGAGCATGACGCGAGGCCGGACCTGCGCCGCCGCGCAAGCCGCATCGAACCAGGCACGCGAGCCGAACTCGCGCTGCATCAGCAGCAGGGGTTCATCCAGAAGGTCGGTGACGTCGATGACGGGCAGGCGGCGAAGTCTGTGCGCCTTGAGATGCACGGCAAGCGCATGCACGGGCGCCAGCAGCCTGCGCGCGAAGGGGCCGTCACCCGCCGGCATGATCGCGAGATGAATTTCGCCGCGTTCCAGTCGGGTTCGCTGGCGCATGGCGCTGCCTTCCATCAGATGGACTTCGATGCCGGGATGCCGCTTCCGATAGCGCGGGAGGAACGGCGCCAGCAGGCTGACAATCATTTGCGGCGTTGCACTGATGCGCAGCGTGCCAGTTTGCCCGCCCTTGAGTTGACGCGCCTGCTCCTTCAGCTCGTCTGCGTCGCCGAGCAGGCGTCGGGCCTGTCGCAGCAGGCCTTCGCCTTCGGCGGTCAACTGGAGCGTTCGCCCAGTCCGTTGGAACAGACTTACGCCGAGCTCGGTTTCGAGCGAGTGGATTTGCCGCGACGCGGCGGGTTGGCTGAGATTGAGGCGCGTGGAGGCGCGCCCAAGACCACCGGAGTCCGCGGTGGCGACAAACATCTGCAAGGCACGCAGGTTCATTTGTATCGTTCCAATATTTGCATGGATTATAGCTAATTGAATGCATTGGACACAACTTAGGCCCAAGCCTAACGTCGGGACGCCATCGGGCCGCGCGCGCCTGACCGACGGGAGAACGCGATGATCGCAAAAACGTACGCTGCCGTAACCGTTATTCGATTGGCTTGGTGGCGTCCTTAACTCCCGCGAGGGCGGACGACTACCCAAAGCGGCCGATCACCATCATCGTCCCCTTCGCTGCGGCGGGCCGTCCGACGTGGTCGCGCGTGTGGTCGGCGAGCATATGTCCCGCACACTGCGTCAGCAGATGGTGATTGAAAATGCCGTCGGCGCGGGTGGTACGGTCGGAACAACAAAAGCGGCCCGGTCCGCGCCCGATGGATACACGCTCGTGCTCGGCCACATGGGCACTCATGCGGCGGCCGTCGGCCTCTACCCGACGCTCGCTTACAACCCGGCGACGGATTTTCAGCCGGTCGGTCTGGTGGCCAGCATGTCGATCACAATTATCGCGCGGAAAGATTTTCCGCCGG
>JAXDOA010000029.1:0-22819 GCA_034669125.1 Hyphomicrobiales bacterium | reverse complement strand
AACCTACCGACGTGAAGCAGATGTTCCGCAGCGCCGATATCCTGCGTAACGGCCGCGCCATCTTCGACATCGGCGGAAACAAGTACCGGCTGGTTGTCGCCATCCACTATCGAGGAAAGCGGGTCTACGTCCGATTTATCGGGACACATGGCGAATACGACAAGATCAACGCAGAAACCGTTTGAGAAACGACTGTCATGGACATTCGACCGATCAGGACAAAAGCTGACTATCGTGCTGCGTTGAAGGAGGCCGAACGCCTCTGGGAGGCAGAGCCCGGCACGCCCGAGGGCGATCATGTCGACGTGCTCGTGACGCTGATCGAAGCATACGAAGCAAGGCACTTCCCGATCCCGGCACCCGATCCGATCGCAGCCATCGAATTCGTGATGGAGCAGAAGGGCCTGACCCGGCGCGATCTTGAGCCCGCAATCGGCAGCCGCGGCCGGGTATCCGAAGTCCTCACGCGCAAGCGCCCGCTTACCCTGCCCATGGTGCGAGAACTCAGCGCGCTCTTGCAGATACCCGCGGCCGTGCTCGTACAGTCCTATCAGGTGCGATCGGCGGCCTGAACCTTTACGCCTGCGCGCTCGGCCTTGCCGACACCGCCGCGTGCCAGCGGCGCAAATGGGCGCAGTCGTCCGGCACGTTGAGCTTCGCCCGGCCGGCAAGATCGATCAGCACCTGCGTCGAGATGTCCGCGATGGTGTAGCGGTGGCCCGCCACGAATTCGCGGTCGGCCAGCCGCGCATCCATCGCGCGGAAGAAGTTCTCGACGCGCACGCGGCCGCGTTCGGCCAATTCTGGAATCTGCTCGTAGTCGTGCGGGCCCGGCAGCGCGCGGCCCTTGAGGCCTTTCGCGGTGTTGCGGAACGCGTCCATCGCGGCAAAGAAACCATCGCGCTCGATCTGGCGATTGAGTGCGGTCACAGCCGCGCGCTCCTGCGGCGTCGTGCCAATCAGCGGGGGTTGGGGGTGGATTTCCTCCAGATAGCCGCAGATTGCGACCGCATCGGCGATCACGGTGCCGTCGTCGAGCACCAGCGCCGGCACGGTGCAGTCCGGATTGATGGCCTGGAAGGCGGGCGTGAACTGCTCGCCGTTGCGCAGGTCCACCTGCACGGTCGGCAGCGCGATGCCCTTCTCGGCCGCGAAAATGCGCACCCGGCGCGGGCTCGGGGCGGTCGCGCAGTCATAGAATTTCATGTCGGAGCATAACCGCGTTGGCCGTCATGCCAAACGCCCTGCGCACGGCATTGCGTTTTCTATACTTCAGGGCGTATTGTTATACCATACGCTACTTCAGCGTGAAGCAACCCTTGGGAGAGAGCCGCCATGAAATCTACGATCACTGCACTTTCCGCTGCGACGATCGGCATACTCGGCATGACCGCTGCCCAAGCCCAGCCAAATCCACCCGGCGTCAACCCGGAGCACTACGCCTGCTATCGCGTGTTTCCGGCGAAACCGTTCAAGGCCGTAAAAGTGGAGCTGAAAGACCAATTCGGCGGGGCGGCAGGCGCCGTGGTGCAGGAAGCCTCCCTTTGTGCACCGGTTTCGAAGAACGGACAGCCCATCAAGGACGAGCGCACCCACCTGCTTTGCTACACCCTGAAAATGAACAAGGGCGGCAACAAGGCCGTGGAGATCACCAACCAGTTCGGAAAGTTCGTGATGAAGCTGGGACCGATTACGCAACTCTGCGTGCCGTCGCTCAAGCGAGTGCTCTAGTCTAGCGCTCATGCCCCGGCGATCGCCAGGATCTGCCCGCCGTCGACCGTGATGGTGGTGCCGGCCATGAAGCGGCTCGCGTCCGAGGCGAGCAAAAGCAGCGCGCCGTCGAGGTCGCGGGTCGCGCCGATCCGCCCGACCGGAATATTGCGCGCCAGGTCGGGGTGGCTCTTGAGGTAGTCCGTATTGATCTCTGTCGCGATGAAGCCGGGTGCGATGGCATTGACGCGCACGCCGCGGAACGCGAGCTCGAGCGCGAGCGCCTTGGTGAGTTGTACGACGCCCGCTTTCGCGACCGCGTAGGCCGAAACGCCCTTCGAGACGCCGAAGCCGTAGATCGATGCGATATTGATAACCGCGCCCTGCTTCTTGGCGGCAATCATGCGCCGCGCCGCCTCCTGCGCCCAGTAGAGCACCGCGTCGAGATTGGTGCCGAGCACACGGCGCCAAGTCTCTTCCGGCATCTCATGGACCCGGTCGGCGTGCGGAATGCCGGCATTGTTGAACAGGATCGTCACGGTGCCGAACGCTTTCTCGGCTGCATCGAAGGCGCGCACCATCGCGGCGCGATCCAGCACATCGGCCTGGACCGCGAGCGCCTGCCCGCCCGCGGCTTCGATCTTCTGTTTCAGCGCCTCAAGCCGGTCTACGCGGCGCGCGACCAGCACGACCTTCGCGCCGTTCTCGGCGAGCACCTGCGCAAAGTGCACGCCCAGTCCGCTCGACGCGCCGGTCACCAGCGCGACGCGGCCGGTGAGATCGAACAATTCGGATGCTTTCATGTGAGCGCTCCCCCTTTTTCTTTTTTGCGCATGATCTTGTCCGAAAACCGGTGCCCACTTTTCGGGATCATGCGCCGCCATAGAGCATTCGCGGCAATCCGGTCGCAAGCCCCGGCGCGAACCACAGCAGTCCCAGCGCGAAAAGCTGGATCACAACGAACGGAATAATGCCGACGTAGATGTGCCGCGTCGTGATCTCCGGGGGCGCTACGCCGCGCAGGAAGAAGAGCGTCGGTCCGAGCGGCGGGTGCATGTAGGAGGTCTGCAGGTTCACCGCCATCATGATGCCGAGCCAGATGGGCTCGACGCCCGGCATGGCGAGCAGCGGCGGCGCGACGATCGGCACCACCACGAAAATGATCTCGAACGCGTCCATCACGAAACCGAGCAGGAACATCGCCAGCATCACGGCGAGGATCGCGCCCGCGGCACCGCCCGGCAGATCGGCGAGCGCACGATGCACCATGTCGTCGCCGCCGAGCCCGCGGAACACCAGGCTGAACAGCGTCGCGCCGAGCAGGATGGTGAAGATCATCGAGGTCATTTGCGTGGTCTTGGTGACGGTCGCCGTCAGATAGCCGGCGCGCCATACCGCGCGCAGCGCGAAGACAAGGCCGACGGCGAGCGCCGCCATCAGAATCACGGCCAGCGCGAAACCGAGGCCGTCGCGCGCGTCGAAGATTGTGCGCGCAAACATCAGCGCGGCGAACGCCGCAAGGCAGAGCGTGACCGGCCAATGCACGCCGTCCGCGCGCAACGCCGCCAGCAGGATCGCACCGACCGCCCCGACCGCCGCAGCTTCGGTCGGGGTCGCAAGCCCTATCAGGATCGAGCCGAGCACCACGACGATCAGCAGCACCGGCGCCATCAGGGCTCGAGCCAACTGTCGCAGCAGCGCCGCGCCTTTGAGCGCCGCCGGATCGGGCGGAATCGGCGGCATCGCGGCCGGGCGCAGGATCGCGACCGCGATGAGAAAGAGAATATAGAGCGCCACCAGCATGAGCCCCGGAACGATGGCGCCGGCGAACAGATCGCTGACCGAGACCGACTCCGGCGCGAAGTTGCCCTTGGCAAGCTGCGCCGCCTGGTAGGAGTTGTTGAGCTGGTCGCCGAGCAGCACCAGCACGGTCGCGGGCGGCAGGATCTGCGCCAGCGTCGCGGTCGCCGCGACGGTCCCGGCCGCGAGGCGCTTGTCGTAGCCGTGACGCAGCATGGTCGGGAGCGTGATCAGCGCGATCGTCACCACGGTCGCGCCGACCACGCCCTTGGCGGCGGCGAGCAGCACGCCGACCAGAACGACCGAAATCCCCAAGCCCCCGGGCAGCGATCCGAACAGCCGCCCCATCGTTTCGAGCAAATCCTCGGCGATGCGCGAACGCTCCAGCATCACGCCCATGAAGATGAACAGCGGGATCGCCAGCAGCACGGTGTTGGTCATCACGCCGAAAATGCGCTGCGGCAGCGCGTAGAGGAGCCCGATGTCCATCGCGCCGGCTGCGTGGCCCAACAGTGCGAAAGCGAGCGAGACGCCGCCCAGCGTCAGCGCGACCGGATATCCGGCGAACAGCAGGCCGCATACGGCGACCACCATCAGCACGGCGAGGATTTCGGGAAGCGGCATCAGCCTGCGGCCTTCGCCGCCCTGCGGCGCCCGATGCGCAGCATCGTGAGCATCGCGATCGACTTGATCGCCTGCGACAGCCCCTGCAATGCCAGCATCAGCGCGAACAGCGGGATCAGTGTCTTGAGCGCAAACACCAGCGGCAGGCCCGAGGTCTCGCGCGAGCGTTCAAGGATAGCCCACGAGCGGATCACGTAAGGCCACGAGAACCACATCACCGCAATGCAAAACGGCAGCAGCAACAGCAGCGCGCCGATGAGGTCGATCCATGCCTTCACCCGCGGCGACGCGCCGGCATAGAGCACGTCGACGCGCACGTGCCCGCCCTCTTTCAGCGTCCAGGCCGCGGCGAGCAGGAACAGCGCGGCGTGCGCGTACAGGATCGATTCCTGCAGCCAGATCGACCCGAGCCCGAGCACATAGCGTAAGAGGACGACCGCAAAGCCGAGCAGCACGATGGCGAGCGCGCACCACGAGGCCGCGCGTCCGACGCCCGCGGTGACGCGGTCGATGAAGGCGGCGATCCGGATGATTTGCGCGGCGTTCATTGCTATAGTGTAGCGCAAAACGGAGCCCCGCATGGCGCACGATCACGACGACCACGATCATCATGACCACGACCACGGCTCGGAATTGTCCGAGATGCAGATCCGCGTGCGTGCGCTCGAATCGGTCCTGACCGAGAAGGGTTACGTGGAGCCCGCCGCGCTCGACGCCATCATCGAGGCCTACGAGACCAAGATCGGCCCGCACAACGGCGCGCGCGTCGTCGCCAAGGCCTGGACCGATCCAGCCTTCCGGCAGGCGTTGCTGGAGGATGCCACCAAGGCGGTCGGTACGCTCGGCCATGTCGCGCGCACCGGCGACCATCTGGTCGCGGTGGAGAACACGCCGCAGCGCCACAACATGGTCGTGTGCACGCTCTGCTCCTGCTACCCGTGGGAAATGCTCGGCCTGCCACCGGTCTGGTACAAGGCCGCGCCGTACCGCTCGCGCGCCGTGAAGGATCCGCGCGGCGTGCTCGCCGATCTCGGCCTCGCGCTGCCGAAAGACACCGAGATCCGCGTGTGGGACTCGACCGCCGAAACGCGCTTCCTGGTGCTGCCGATGCGCCCGAAAGGCACCGAGGGCTGGAGCGAGGAGCAACTCGCCAAACTGGTGACGCGCGATTCGATGATCGGCACGGGATTTCCGAAAACGCCGGGTGCGCCGTCATGAACGGCGTGCACGACATGGGCGGCATGGACGGTTTCGGCAAGGTCGAGATCGAGCCGAACGAGCCGGTGTTTCACAGCCGTTGGGAGGCGCGCACGATGGCGCTGGTGCGCGCGATGGGCGCGGCCGGCGCGTTCAATATCGACACCTCGCGCTTCTATCGCGAAGCGCTGCCGCCGCACGTTTATCTGTCCAGCTCGTACTACAAGAAATGGCTGCTCGGGCTTGAGGACCTGCTGGTCGACAAGGGTTATGTCGCGCCCGAGGAGGTGGAGAAGGGCCACGCCCTGAAGCCCACCAAAGCGCCGCCGCGCGGCACGTTCAGGCGCGATGACGTCGAGCGCATTCTGGTGCGCGGAACGTTCAGCCGCGCGCCCCAGGCGCCGGCGAAGTTCAAGCCGGGCGACCGCGTGCGGTGCAAGAACATCCATCCGGCAACACACACGCGCCTGCCGCGCTACGTGCGCGGGCATGTGGGCGTGGTCGAACTCAATCACGGCAGCCAGGTGTTTCCCGACTCGGCCGCTATCGGCGCGGGCGACGACCCGCAATGGCTCTACACGGTGGTGTTTACGAGCGCCGAGCTGTGGGGCGCGGATGCCGACCCGACGGTGAAGATCTCCATCGACGCGTTCGAGCCGTATCTGGAGCACGCGTGATGGATGTTGCTGCCGCGCGCCGCGCCGCACAGGAAGTGCCCGGCAGTCCCCGCGACGCCGAAGGTCCGGTGTTCCGCGAGCCGTGGGAGGCGCAGGCGTTTGCGATGGCACTCGCGCTGCATGAGCGCAAAATGTTCACCTGGCCCCAATGGGCCGCGACCCTCGCCGACGAGATCAAGCGCGCGCAACAAGCGGGCGACCCCGACACCGGCGAGACCTACTATCGCCACTGGCTCAATGCGCTGGAGCGCCTCGTCGCCGAGAAAGGCCTCACCGATCCGGCGACGCTCGCGCGTTACCAGCACGCCTGGGACCACGCCGCCGACCGCACGCCGCACGGCCAGCCGATCGAATTGCGGCCCGACGATTTCCACGATCACGACTAGCGAGACCAGCATGACGACGGCCACAGTCGGCGCGGCGAAAATCACGCGTATCGAAGAAACCTACGGGCACTTCTTCGAAGCGAAGAAGTTTTTCGCCGACTGGCGCGACGAAATCGTTGCCGAGCACATGGGCTGGATGGTGCCGGACCATTACGACCCGGCGACGGGTTATCTGAAGCTCAGCATCCACTCATGGCTGCTTGAAATCGGCGGGCGGAAGATCCTGATCGACACCTGCGTGGGAAATCACAAGTCGCGCAAGCACCGGCCGTTCTGGGATCAGCTCAACACGCCCTACCTTGAGCGCCTCGCCGCGGCCGGCGTGAAGCCCGAAGACATCGACATGGTGATGTGCACGCACCTGCATGTCGATCACGTCGGCTGGAACACGCGGCTCGACAACGGCCGCTGGGTGCCGACCTTCCCGAATGCCAAGTACATCTGGAGCAAAACGGACTTCGATCACTTCTCGGCAATCGACCGCGATCCGCAGACCGGGCCCGCCATCGGCGGCGCGATGCGCGACAGTGTGTTCCCGATCGTGGAGGCCGGCCTCTGCCAGATGGTCGACGGCACCGAGCGCATCGACGAGCACCTCTCGCTGACGCCCGCGCCCGGCCACTCGCCTGGCCACGTGCTGATCAATCTCGCCTCGCAGGGCAGTCAGGCCTACTTCTCGGGCGACATCATCCATCACGTGATCCAGGTCTATCACCCGGCGTGGAACAGCTTCGCCTGCGCCGATCAGGAAACGGCGAGACAATCGCGGCGGATGACGCTTGAAGAATGCGCAGGCTCCGGCGCGCTCTTGATGCCGCAGCATTTCGGCACGCCGCACATCTGCCACGTCGATCACAAAGGTAGCGGCTTCGCTCCGCGCTTTGCGTAACGCGCACTTTCAGAAATTGCAGCGGCCGACATATCCCGTGGAAATGCCCTGCTCGGCGGCGGACGGCGGCGTTGCGCGGCCGTCGTAGAAGCTCGCGATCTGATTGGCGACGCCGAATTGCGTGCCGCCGCGCCGCTTGTCGTTGAGCAGACGCAGAATGTTCCATTCGTCGTGCGAGCCATAGCTGAACGCGATCGACGCCTTGAGCGCGTAGTAATTGCGGAACGTGGCCTTGCTCGTCCGGCCCTGCTCGACCGCCTTGCGCAGGCCTTCGTCGGCCGCGTAGCGCTGGTCGAACAGCGCGTCGATCTTCTCCATGTCGCCCTCGCCGGTGAGTTCGAGCGCGCTCGCAAAATCCGCGGGCCCGACGAAGTAGAAGAAATCGAAATCATCGCCGGTGCCGGAAGGCCCTTCCAGAACACGGGTCCATTGCAGCATGTAGTCGGCACCGTTTGCGCCGCTCGGCAGCGTGAATCCCGCTGCGCCGGGATTGAGAATCCACGCCGACTTCGCGCCAAAGCGCTTCTCGACCCTGTCCTTGGTCTTCGCCGCCACGTCGACATTGACGCCGAAATAGCTTCCGCCGACGGTCGAGATCGGCAGGCTCATATAGCCGATCGCCTTTCCGGCGCTTTTCTGTTCGGCAATAGCCTGACGGATCTTGCTGACGTTTGCATCGATCGCGCTTTTCAGGTCCTGCTCGACGCAATAGCAGATGTTGAGCGCGGTGCATTCGGTGGCGCGCGCCGCATGCGCCGTAGCCGGGGCCGCGAAAGCAGCGGCGAAAATCAAGAGCGGAGTGAGTTTGCGCATCGTGACGTCCCCATATTCGGCACGCCGATCATACCCGAGATGCCGTCACCTCGGGCGTCCGCACATGCTCCGGCCGCACCCCAAGGCCCAGGAGCCGCGCCGGGATGCGGCGCAAGAGCGGAAAGCGCGCCAGCAGCCGGATCGCGAGCGGCACCTCCAGCGTGCCTTTCGCCGCCAGCGCGCGGCTGATGACGCGGTTCTGCAGGAACACCTGGATCGCCTGCGTGACGCGCGTCGGAAATTCGCGCCGCCGCTGCACGCGCGCGAGATCGTCGTCGCTCACGCGGCCGCGGCTTAACGGCTCCCACAGGATATTTGCCGCCGCGACCGCGTCCTGCACGGCGAGATTGATGCCGACGCCGCCGATCGGCGACATCGCATGCGCGGCATCGCCGATGCACAAGAGCCCCGGTCTGTGCCACGTCGCGAGCCGGTCCACCGCGACGGTCAGCAGCTTGATCTGGTCCCAATCGCGCAATTCGCCGACGCGATCCGCGAACTTCGGCACGCTCTGCGCAAGACCGGCCCGAAAGGTCTCCAACCCGGCGCGGCGCACCTCTTCGAACGAACCCTTCGGGATCACATAGGCGCATTGCCAATAGTCGCCGCGGTCGATCAGCACGAAAATGCGCCCGGCATCGAACCGCCCCATCGATTGATCCGGATCGCTCGGCAGCCGCGGCAGGCGGAACCAGAGCACGTCCATCGGCGCGCCGAGTTCCTCGATCTTCATCCCGGCCTTGGCGCGCAGCGTCGAATGGCGGCCGTCGCAACCGACGACCAGCTCGGCGCGGATGTCGAGCGGGCCGTCCGGCGTTGCGGCGCGCACGCCGGTCACGCGCCCGGCGTCCTCGATCAATTCGACCGCCTCCGCCTCCATGCGCAGGTGAAAGCCCGGATAGCGCTTGCCGTGCTCGGCGATGAAGTTGAGGAAATCCCACTGTGGCATCATCGCGATGAATTTGCACCGCGTCGGTAGATGACTGAAGTCGGCGAAATTGAACTGCAATCCACCGAACGCCCCGCCGAGCGTGCGTGCCTCCTCGTGCGGCAGCTTCAGGAATTCATCGATCAGGCCGAGCTCGGCCATGATATCGAGCGTCGACGGATGAATGGTGTCGCCGCGGAAATCGCGCAGGAAATCCTTGTGCTTCTCCAGCACCACCACATCGACGCCGGCGCGCGCGAGCAGGAAGCCGAGCATCATCCCGGCCGGCCCACCCCCGGCGATGCAGCAGCGGGTGTGGGGGGTCACGCCCCGATCAGCCGCTCGCTCGCCATGTAGCCGGCGAGCAGCGCGACGCCGAAGCAGAGTACCAGTGCGGCGGCCGCGACCTCGATGCCGCGCAGCGCGAGCGAGCCGTAGCCGGTGCGCGTTGCGGCAAGCCGCGCCGCGAAGGCGGTGGCGGTGACAGTGAGTGTCGCAATCGCCGCGACCGTGATCGCGGTGCCGAGCCCCATCACGAACGTCGCCGCCACGCCGGCCCAGAAGATGCCCTGCGCCAGCGCGAACACCAGCACCAGGATGGCGCCGGAGCATGGCCGCAGTCCCACCGCGACGATCGCGGTGAGCCCGCGCGTCCAGCCGCCGGCACCGGCGAGTTGATCGGGCGTCGGGCCGTGCGAGTGGCCGGAATGGTCGTCGTGATCGTGGTGATGGTCATGCGCGTGATCGCGGTGATGATCGTGCGCGTGGTGATCGTGGCCGTGATGGTGATGCCCGTGCGCCGTTGCGGCCGCGCCCACGCTTTTCGGCGCGCGCATCGCGGCCCACTCGCGCAGGAAGGCCCTGCCCTTCACCCACAGGAGCCGCGCGCCCATCGCGGCGATCAGCGCGTAGCTGACGATCTCGATCCACCACACCGCACGGTTCATGGTGCCGGCGGTCGCGCCGAGCAGCGCCGCCGCGATCCCGACCACCGCGACCGCCACCAGCGCCTGCAGCAACGCGGAAGCGAACGAGAGCGTGATACCGCGCTTCCAGGTTTCCTCGTTGGCGACGAGGTAAGACGAGATCACCGCCTTGCCGTGGCCCGGTCCGGCAGCGTGGAAGACGCCGTAGGCGAACGAGATGCCAAGCAGCAGCCAGACCGCGCTGCCGTCGGTCTTGGCGGCGCGGATCGTACCGGAGAGCATGCGGTAGAATTCGGCCTGCTTGGCAATCAGCCAGCCCGCGATGCCGTCGGGGGCCGGCGGAGGCGGCGCCTGCGGGCGCGGCACGCCGAATTGCGCGAACGTGTCCGTGCCGAGCGCCAGCAACGCGACGCTCGCGGCAAGCAGCAGAAACAGGAATGTCGCCTTGCGCCCCCCGGCCAAGGTTGTCACGGGCATTTCACCGAGATCTTGTTGGAGAACTGCGCCCCGAAATTGCTGCCCGGCGCGAGGCTGTTGAAGAAGGCTTCGCCCGGCTTGCCGGGCGCCGCAGCGCCCGTCTCGCCCGCCCGCGCGATCGCGAGCTTGCAGGCCTGCGGCGCGCCGACCAGCGATACGGGGTCCTTCTCGGCGAACGAGAAGTCGACGAAATAGCTGCCATCATAGACCTCGAGGTCGAGGCTCTGCGCCTTCGCCGGTGCCTTGAACGGCAGGGTGAAATGCAGCGTGAGCAAGCCGTTCTCGAATACGAGGTAGTAGTCGACCGGCGGATTGAGCTCGGCCTTCTTGCCGTTGGCGCGCGCGACCGTAAAGTAGTCGAACTCCTTGAGCGAGCTGACATTGACTTCGGCGAGCGGCGCCAGCTCCTCGCGGGTGAACTTGCCCTTCTCCTTGCTGTCGAGCCCCTGCGTGGCGAAGGTCGAGAACATATCGTCGAAGGTCCAGGCGTGGCGCACGCCGGTGGCGCTGCCGTCGGCGCCGTAGACCAGTTCGCTCTTCATCGTCACCCAGACATGCGGGTGCGCCTGCGCCTTTCCGGCGACGAACAGCGCGAGCGCGGCGAGAGCGAGACAGTGGAGAATTCGGGTCATGGGGCCAAACCGGGCAGCGCCTTGGCGGCGCAGCAGGACCATAGCATCGACTGGGGCGGAATGGAGGCACATCCTTGTGAGCCGGACGGGCCGCAGGGGCGCCATGCAACTCTTTCAGGCCCGGCGAGTTTCCTCCTCGAACCGCGCTCCCCGGAGGGACTTATGGCGAATTCGAGCTTCGAGACATTCAAGCAAGGCGGCCAGGCAATCGACGAGGCCGCCCAGAAGACCGGCCAGCAGGCCGACGGCGTCTACGAACAGGCGAAAAGTGCTGCCTCGGACGCGTATGACAGCGCCAGTGAGTACGCTGAGGATGCGGTCAGCCGCGTGCAGGACGGCGCCGCCGAACTCGACGAGATGGTCAGCGAGCAGGTCGGCCGGCACCCGAAGGCCATGGTGGCGCTCGGCATCGGCATCGGCTTTGCGCTCGGCGTGCTGTTTGCGTCTTCCCGAACCAGGGAGCCAAGCTGGCGCGATTACGCCAAGTGGTGAGCACTCGTCATTCCGGGGCCGAGCGAAAGCGAGGAGCCCGGAATCCACAGCCACAAGCGGAGCTGCCAATGCTCCAGCCGCGTGGAACGAGGGCGTGCACTCACAAATGCTGATGCGTACCCGCTTTCGGGGGTGACGCGGACGAGGCCCGAGCAACCCGCCGCGCGTCGTGTTTTGAACCCCAGCGGACGCGCGACCTCCGTGGAGAGCATCGAGGGAGGCGCGACCCGATCCGAAACCCCGAATGTCGCTGACTGCGCCAATCTGTCCCGCGATTTCGCACATGGCAGAGGCCGGGCGATGCGGTACCCTCAGCGCAAACAAGAAATAAAGCTGGGCTGGGGGGAACATGTCCTTGAAATTCAATCGCCGTCATTTCATCGCCGCCGGCACGGCCGCCGCTGCGATGCCTTACCTCGCGCGTGGTGCTTCCGCGCAAGGCGCTTCCTCGCAAAGCACTTGGCCCTCGCGCACTATCCGCATGGTCTGCAGCTACCCGGCGGGCGGGCAGACGGATCTGCTTGCGCGCGCCTTCGGCGAGTACATCTCCAAGCAGGTGGGGCAGACGGTCGTGGTCGAAAACAAGGCGGGCGCCTCCGGCTCGATCGGCGCGGCGGACGTCGCGCGTGCGGCGCCCGATGGTCACACCGTCCTGTGCTCGATTTCGACGACATACGTCATGAACCGGGTCATGCTGAAGAATCCCGGCTACGACATGGACAAGGACCTGACGCTCTTGAGCGTCATTCCCGGCCAAGGGCTGCTGCTGATTGCGAAGAAGGATTCCGGCATCAAGACGCTGGACGACTTCGTCGCGTTCGCGCGCAAGAAGGACAAGGTGAACTTCGGCACCTACAGCGCCGGCTCGTCGCCGCACATGACGGTCGTCGCGCTGAACCAGCAATATGGTCTCAAGATCGAGCCGATCCACTACCGCGGCGAAGCGCCGATGTGGACAGGACTGATGGAAGGCTCGCTCGATGCCGCGATGGGCAGCTATACGGCCGCGCAGCCCGTCCTTCAAAGCAATCGCGGCGTGTTGTTCGCCGTGCATTCGAAGAAGGTCGCCGCGATCCCGGACATCAAGACCCTGCCTGAGCAGGGCGCGACATCGAAATTCTTTACGATCAGCGGCTTCACGGGCTGGGCAGCGCCGAAGGCAACGCCGCAACCGATCGTCGACCGGCTCGCCGAACTCTTGGTAGCCGCCAACAGCGATCCGAAGGTGAAGGAAGTTCTCGCCACCTTCGTGCTGGAGCCGGCACTCGGCTTCAAGGAAAGCAACGCGCTCTATCAGCGCGAATTGCCGACCTGGATGGAGAGCGCGCAGTCGCTCGGCCTTGAGCCGGTATAGCGGGAACCAACCTCCACAAGGTCCCTAGACGCCCGCCGCCCCGCCATCGGCGCGCGGATCGTGGGCGCCTTCCAGTGTGCCGTCCGGATGCAGCACGACCGCGCCCGCGTGGCCCATCGTGTCGGAATAGGCGTCCGGCAGAACCTCGACATCGTGACCGGCTGAGACCAGCCGGTCGATCAAGCTTTCATCGAAGCGCGATTCGAGCCGCAGGTTGGTGTGCGCCGAGCCCCAGGTGCGGCCGAGCAGCCAGCGAGGCCGGTCGACGGCTTCTTCCAGCGGCTGGCGATACAGCACGTGGCGGGTGAACAGCGCGGCCTGCGTCTGCGGCTGGCCGTCGCCGCCCATGGCGCCGTACGCCATGATCCGTCCATCGCTCAAGCTTGCCAGCGCCGGATTGAGCGTGTGGAACGGCTGGCGCCCAGGCTGCAGCGGGTTCATGGCGCCCTTCTGCAGCGAGAAGCTCGCGCCGCGGTTCTGCATCAGCACGCCGGTGCGCGGCAGCACGCAGGCTGAGCCGAACTCCCAATAGAGCGACTGGATGTAGGAGACGACGAGGCCGCAGGAATCCGCCGCCCCCATCCAGATCGTGTCGCCCTTTTCCTTGGGCGCAGGCCAGCGCGCCGCTTTGCGGCGGTCGATCTTGTCGGCTTCGGCATCGAGGAAGGCTTTTTCGAGATAGCGCGCGGGCGGATGCGGCAACTGGCTCGGGTCCGTCACGGTGCGGTCGCGCACCAGGAAGGCGCGCTTGGTCGCCTCGATCAGCCCGTGCACGTGATCGAAGCTCTCCGCCTCGGTCACGCGCAGCCGCTCGAACAGCGCCAGGATGATGAGCGAGGCGAGCCCCTGCGTTGGCGGCGGCGTGTTGTAGAGCGTGCCGGCTTGCAGCGTGACCGCCAGCGGCTCCCTGACGGCCGCCTCGTATCCGACAAGGTCCGCGCGCGTCACCGGTGACCCGATGCGGTCCAGATCGGCGGCGATCTCGCGCCCGACATCGCCACGGTAGAAGTCATCCAGCCCCGCATTGGCGAGTTGGTCGAGCGTGGCGGCGAGCGCGGCCTGTTTCATCACCGCGCCTTCGGCCGGCGGCTGGCCGTCGACCAGGAACGTCTCGGCGAAGCCCGGCGCATCGCGGCACTCGGCGAGCTTCTCGGCGGTAAGCCGCGCCTGGCTGCGCGTCACCACGTAGCCCTCGCGCGCATGGCCCATCGCCGGACCGAACAGCACGTCGAGCGGGTGATTGCCGCCGAACGCCTCGGCGGCGCGCAGTGCCAGCATCCATCCGGCGACCGCGGCCGGGACGGTCAGCGCGGCGAGCGGCCCGCGCGGCGGGATCTCGTCGTAGCCATGGTCGCGATAGAGTTCCGGCGTCGCCTTCGCGCCCGCCGGCCCCGCCCCCATGATGACGCGCACGCGGCCCGATGGCTCGCGCACCACCCAGAACCCGTCGCCGCCGATATGGTTCATGTGCGGATAGACCGCCGCGATCGTCGCCGCCATCGCGACCATCGCTTCGAGCGCGTTGCCGCCGTCCTCCAGGATGAGACGGCCGGTTTCGGCGGCCGCGTGATGCGGCGCCGCGACGACGCCGCGGCGGTGGCCTGCGGTGTGGAGGTTCATGCGGCTTCGCCGAGGAGGCCGCGCTTGCGCAGCAGCGGGTCTACGGAGGGCATCCGTCCGCGGAACGCCTGGTAGGCCTCGGCCGGGTCGCGCGCGCCGCCGGCCGCGTAGATATTGTCGCGCAGGCGCTTGGCGACCGCCGGATCGAACACGTCGCCGGCCTCCTCGAAGGCGTTGAAGGCGTCGGCGTCGAGCACCTCCGACCACAGATAGCTGTAGTAGCCGGCCGCATAACCGTCGCCCGAGAAGATGTGCTGGAAGTGCGGTGGGCGGTGGCGCATCACCACTTCGTCCGGCATCCGCATCCGCTCGCGGGTTTCCGCCTCGACCGCATGCGCGTCCTTGGCGCCGCCGAGGTGGAAGTCGAGATCGACATAAGTCGAGCCGAGATATTCGGTGGTCGCGTGGCCCTGATTGAAGGTGCGCGACTTGAGTAGCCGGTCCATCAGCGCCTTCGGCATCGGCTCGCCGGTCTGGTAATGCCGCGCGAATTTCTCAAGGATTTCCGGCCGGTCGAGCCAGTGCTCGTAGAGCTGCGAGGGCAGCTCGACGAAATCCTGCAGCACCCCGGTGCCGGAGATCATCGGATAGGTCACGTCCGACAGGAGCCCGTGCAGTCCGTGCCCGAACTCGTGGAACAGCGTGCGGGCATCGTCGAACGAGAGCAGCGTCGGCTCGCCGTCGGCGCCCTTGTTGAAGTTCATCACGTTGAGCACCAGCGGGCGCACCTCGCCGTCAAGCTTCTCCTGTTCGCGCAATCCCGTCATCCAGGCACCGCTGCGCTTGGAGGGCCGCGCGAAGTAGTCGCCGAAGAACACCCCGATGTGCCGGCCATCCGGCCCGGTCACTTCCCAAACGCGCACGTCGGGATGATAGACCGGCACATCGTGGCGCGGCGTGAAGGAGAGCCCGAACAGCCGGTTCGCTACGTAGAACGCCGCCTCGATGATGCTCTCCAGCGGTAGATACGGCTTGATCTCGCTCTCATCGAGATCGAAGCGCGCCTTGCGCAGCTTCTCGGCGTAGTAGCGCCAGTCCCACGGCGCGAGGCGGAAGTTGCCACCTTCGGCCGTCACCACCTCCTGCAGAGCGTCGCGCTCCTCACCGACCCGGCGGCGCGCCGGCGCCCAGACGGCGTCGAGCAGGCCGGTCACGGCGTCCGGCGTCTTGGCCATGGTGTCGTCGAGCTTGTAGTGCGCAAAGCTCGGATAGCCGAGCAGCCGCGCCTTCTCGTCGCGCAGCGCCGTCAATTCGGCGATGATGCTGTTGTTGTCGCTGCTGTTGCCGTTGTCGCCGCGCGCGATCCACGCGCGGAACGCCTTCTCGCGCAACTCGCGCCGGGCCGAAAACTGCAGGAACGGCTCGACGCTGGAGCGGCCGAGCGTGACCGCATACTGGCCCTTCAGGCCGCGCTCCTCCGCGGCCCCGCGCGCCGCCGCCCGGGCGAAATCCGGCAGTCCGGCGAGGTCGTGCTCGCCAAGCGGCATCACGTAGGACTGTTCGTCCGCCAGCACGTTCTGGCCGAAGGTCGTGCCGAGACTGGCGAGGCGATCCCCGATTTCCTTCAGCCGTTCCTTCGCGGCCGAATCAAGTCCCGCGCCCGCGCGGCGGAACAGCGCGTGGTAGCGCTCCAGCACCCGCGCCTGCTCGGCGGTGAGTCCGGCGCTCGCGGATTTGTGAAGTGCATCGAGCCTCCCGAACAGCGCCGCGTTGAGATGAATTTCGTTCCAGTGCCGGGCGAGCTTGGGCGCCATCGCGCGCTCGATCGCCTGGATCGCCTCGCTGGTATGTGCGCCAGCCAACACATAGAAGACGCTGCTCACCCGGGCGAGCGCGCGCCCCGAGCGCTCCAGCGCCGCGACGGTGTTCTCAAAGTCCGCCGCCACCTTGTCGTCCGCGATCGCGGCGACCTCGCCCCGATGCGCCGCGAGCGCCTGCTCGAACGCCGGCTGAAAATGCCCCGGCTTGATACGGTCGAGCGGCGGCACGCCGAACGGCGCGGTCCAGTCAGCGAGCAGCGGGTTTGACGTATTCATGCTGGGCAGAATCTCCATTTCGCCAATGTAATGGGCCATTTGGCCGCGACAAACCAGCAGAACCGGCGGGCTTGATCCCTCCCGCCGTTTGGTATTCATTGCGCCGCATGCTCGACGCCACCAACAGCCAGCGCGGCGCCCGCCGCATCAACTGGATCAACGTTTCCACGGTGCTCTCCGCCGCGATCCTGATCGCCGCGGAAGTGTTCGGCGCCGCGTTCGCGGGCGGCTGGGCGTTCGGCAACCTGTTCGCGCTCGGCGAATACGGCACCTACATCCTGCAGGTCCTGTTCTTCGCGCTCGGCATCGCCGTGATGGTGGCCTTCATCCGCGCCGCCATGCGCGTCGAGCCCTTCGTCACGCGAAACTGAGTCGGCTCGCGCACCGCGCAGACGCCTTCTCAACAAACTGCTAACGGTTTTCTCGCGCGGGGCAAAAAAACTTCTTGCATCCCGCGAACATTTTTCTTATTTGCGAATTGCCCAATTTCGCACGTGCCTGTGGCCGCGTGTCGGTTGGTGGGCATCCGGACAAGAGGCCGGACAGCCGCCTGGGGAAGAGATCTCGCTTCCTCAACCATGCAACCGGCAGCCGGAGGCGAAACCGGCGCACCCCGCGCTCAACGGGGGACGCAGCTTAAAGCAACGACGGAGCGGGCTTTTTTGGCAATACCGGCGTGAATGCCGGTCTGACTGAAAAGGCTTGTCCTTCTTTGCCAACAGTGCGGAACGGGTTCTTCCCTTATCCGGACTAAGGCAGCAATCGGTGTCGTGAGAGCGCGTCCGCTTGTCCAGCGGCTGCGCGAATCACCTCATCAGGTTCACCTTAAGTCGCGGTTCGCCGCGCGCACCGGATAGGGAATTCTTCGGAATGACAGCTCGCATTCGTGACTTCCTGCGCAACCGCACCGACGAAGGGCCCTGCCTCGTCGTCGATCTGGACGTTGTCCGCGACAACTACAACACCTTCGCCAAGGCGTTGCCGGACACGCGCGTGTTCTATGCCGTGAAGGCCAACCCGGCGCCGGAGGTGCTCTCGCTGCTGGCTTCGCTCGGCTCATGCTTCGACGCCGCCTCGGTACCCGAGATCGAGATGGTGCTCGCGGCAGGTGCCTCGGCGGACCGCATCAGCTTCGGCAACACCATCAAGAAGGAACGCGACGTCGCGCGCGCCCATGCGCTCGGCGTGCGGCTCTTCGCGGTCGATTGCATCCCCGAGGTGGAGAAGATCGCCCGCGCGGCGCCCGGCTCCAAGGTGTTCTGCCGCTTCCTGTTCGACTGCGCGGGGGCCGAATGGCCGCTGTCGCGCAAGTTCGGCTGCGAGCCCGCGATGGCGGTGGAGGTGCTGGAGCATGCGCACCGGCTCGGCCTGGAGGCCTATGGCGTGTCGTTCCACGTCGGCTCGCAGCAGCGCAACCAGCACGCCTGGGACCGCGCGCTTTCGTCCGCGGCTGCGGTGTTCCGCGAGTGCGGTGAGCGCGGGATCAACCTGTCGATGGTCAACCTCGGCGGCGGCTTCCCGACCAAGTACCTGAAGAACGTGCCGACGGTGAAAACCTACGGCGCGGCGATCTTCCGCGCGCTGCGCAAGCACTTCGGCAACGCGATCCCCGAGACGATCATCGAGCCGGGACGCGGCATGGTCGGCAATGCCGGGGTCATCGAGGCCGAGGTCGTGCTGGTGTCGAAGAAGAGCAACGAGGACGAGGTGCGCTGGGTCTATCTCGACATCGGCAAGTTCGGCGGCCTCGCCGAGACGATGGACGAGTCGATCCGCTACCCGATCAAGACGCCGCGCGACGGCGACGAGCTCAGCCCCTGCGTGATCGCCGGCCCGACCTGCGACTCGGCCGACGTGCTGTACGAGCGGGAGCCGTATCAGCTGCCGGTCAGCCTCGAGATCGGCGACAAGGTGCTGATCGAGGGCACCGGCGCCTATACGGCGACCTACTCGTCCGTGGCCTTCAACGGCTTCTCGCCGCTGAAGACGGTCCACATCTAGCATCGCCGGGAGCCGGGGCGTCCGGCTCCCCTTCCACCTTTGTCCGAACTGACGAAGCCCTTCGTGAGGGCTGGAAGGAGTTGGCTATGGCCACGACCACGATCCGCCAGGAACGCTCGACCGATAGTCCGGCGCGCGAGCGGCTGCTCGACGCGGCCTTGGGGCCGGCGCGTTTCGCCAAGCCATCCGAGCGTGTGCGCGAAGGCCGCTTTGCGGCCGACGGGCTCTCATTTGCGGCGATCGAGAAGGGCCGTGTCGTCGGCACCGTGCGCCTGTGGAACGTGACCGCGGGCGCCGGCCGCCCGGCGCTGCTGCTCGGGCCGCTGGCGGTTTCGGCGGATGCGCGGATGCGCGGCATTGGGCGCATGCTGATGCAGCGCGCATTGCGCAAGGCGCGCGCCCGCAAGCACGGCGCGGTCCTGCTGGTCGGCGATGCCGCATATTACGGCCGCTTCGGCTTCTCGGCCGAGAAGACCGGCGCGCTGCGCCTGCCCGGCCCCTACGAGCAGGATCGCCTGCTCGGCCTCGAACTCAAGCGCGGCGCGCTCGATGGCGCGCGCGGCCTGATCCGTGCGTCCGGCGACCGCATCCCGAAGGGGCTGCCCGGCTTCCTCACCGGCACGATCCACGCGCCGGCCCCGTTCGCGCTTGCCGCGTGACGCTTTGACACTTGCTTGGAGCAACCGATATGAACGCGCTGACCCGTATGACCGAAAGCCACCCCATCCACGCGCAATTCGCCGGCCCGATCGTGATGATCGGCTTCGGCTCGATCGGCCGCGGCGTGCTGCCGCTGCTGGAACGCCACATCGGCTTCGACCGCTCGAAATTCGTCGTCATCGACCCGGTCGATACCGACCGCGCGCTGCTCGATGAGCGCAAGCTCAAGTTCGAGCAGGTCGCGATCACGCGCGAGAACTATCGCGAAGTCCTCAAGCCCCTGCTCACCGGCGGGCCGGGCCGCGGCATGGTCATCAACCTCTCGGTCGATACCTCGTCGGCCGATCTGATGAACTTCTGCAAGGACATCGACTGCTTTTATATCGACACGGTGTGCGAGCCGTGGCCCGGCCTCTACACCAACGCCAAGGCGTCGATCTCGCAGCGCTCCAACTATGCGCTGCGCGAGGGCGTGCTCGACGTGCGCCGGCGCCGTCCGGGCGGCGTCACGGCGGTGAGCTGCTGCGGCGCCAATCCCGGCATGGTCTCGTGGTTCGTCAAGCAGGCGCTGCTCGACATCGCGCGCGATACCGGCGTCACGGGCGCCGAGCCGAAGAGCCGCGAGGACTGGGGCCGGCTTGCGCAGCGCCTCGGCGTCAAGGGCATCCATATTGCTGAACGCGACACCCAGCGCGCACGCGATCCCAAGCCGCGCGGCAGCTTCATCAACACTTGGTCGGTGGAAGGCTTCTGCTCGGAGGGTCTGCAGCCCTCCGAGCTCGGCTGGGGCACGCACGAAAAGCACATGCCGTCCAACGGGCATCGCCACGACTTCGGCTGTGATGCGGCGATCTATCTGACCCGTCCCGGTGCCGGCACCCGCGTACGCTCGTGGACCCCAACCGCGCAGGCCCAGCATGGCTTCCTGGTGACCCACAACGAGTCGATCTCGATCGCCGACTACCTGACGCTCCGCGAGAACGGCAAGGCCGTGTACCGCCCGACCTGCCACTACGCCTACCATCCGTGCGACGATGCGGTGCTGTCGCTGCACGAGATGGCGGGTGCTGCGTGGGCGCGCCAGCCGGAGTGGAAGATCCTCGACGAGAACGAGATCGTCGACGGCGTCGACGAGCTTGGCGTGCTGCTCTACGGCCACGCCAGGAACGCCTACTGGTACGGCTCGTCGCTCTCGATCGAGGACACGCGCGAACTCGCGCCCTACCAGAACGCCACCGGCCTGCAGGTGGCGAGCGCCGTGCTCGCCGGCATCGTGTGGATGCTGGAGAACCCGGACCGCGGCGTCACCGAAGCCGACGAGATGGATTTCCACCGCTGCCTGGAAATCCAGCGGCCGTATCTCGGCGACGTGTTCGGGAAGTACACCGACTGGACGCCGCTGCATGGCCGGCCCGGGCTGTTCCCGGAGGACGTCGACAAGGACGACCCGTGGCAGTTCAAGAACGTGCTGGTGGCTTGACCAAGCATCGGCCACTGGGACAAAGAGACGGCGAGCGCTTTTGTGCTCGCCGTTTTCGCGTTCGGTGGGCCAGGATCCGCATAGAGTTCGTGAGGCCGTGATGAAACTTCTCAGCCTGGTTGCTGCGGTCATTTGTCTCAACGCCGCCGCTTGGGCGGCGCCCGCCACCAACGAGCCCAGCGCCACCGGCTTGTGGGAACAGGTCGACGAAAAGACCGGTGCAGCCGAAAGCTGGTTCAGCATCGCCGAAAAGGACGGCGTCTACATCGGCACCATCGTCAAGATGTTCCAGAAGCCCGGCGACCCGCCGCCCGAGTCATGGCGCTGCACGAAGTGCGAGGGCGCAGAAAAGGATGCGCCCGTGCTTGGCCTCGCCCTGATCAAGGGAATGAAGCGGAACGGCCTGAAGTACGAGGACGGGACGATCATGGACCCCCGTAATGGCACCGTCTGGCGCGCATTGATGCAACTCAGCCCGGACGGCAAGCAGCTTGAGGTGCGCGGCTATCTCCGTTTCGAGTTTGCTGGCCGCAGTCAAATTTGGAAGCGCTTGCCTGATAACGCGATGGACCCGCCGCGCCCGCCCGCGCCGCCGACCAAGGGACAGAAGAAGTAGCGGCCCGGCTCAGCCGATCACGCCAAATCGATCACTCCCGCCTCACCGTCTTCGGTGCCGAACGCGAGCTTGGCGCCCTCCGCGCCCCACGCGAGCGCCGACACCGGGGCCGCGCCGGGCTTCTTCGCCAGGATCTCCGCGCCGTCTTCCATCCGGCACAGCATCACCAGCCCGTCCTCGAAGCCGACCGCGACGATCTCCTGTTTCGGGTGACACGCGACCGCGACGGCGCGCTTGTCGTAGGGCGCGAGCATCTGCGGCTGCTTGCCCATCGGGCCGTCCTTGGAGCTGAACGGCCAGAGGATGAGCTGCTCGGAGCCCGAGGTCGCGAGCCATTTGCCGCCGGGGGTCCACACCATCGACCGCACCTTCGCCGAATAGCCCGACATGCGCATGTCCTTGGCGTCGGCGAGCCGCCAGCCATGCAGCATCGCCTCCTGCATGGAGGTGACGAGAAAGCGCCCGTCCGGTGAGAACATCACGTCGAGATGGGAGCCCTTCCAGGCGAACGTTTCGGGTGTGGCTACCGCGTTCGGAAACCACAGCGTCACGCCGCCGTAGTGCGCGATCGCGACGCGCAGACCCTTTGGCGAGAACGTGAGGCCCCCGGCGCTCGACGGCAGGTCGAGCGATTTGATCTCGCCCTTGGCGTTGCGCATGAATGCCTGCTTGCCGGCCGACCATGCGATGGCGCCATCCGGCCCGACCGCGACGCGGTCGATCCAGCGGTGCCTGGCGTCGACGCTGAGTGTCTCGCTTTCACCCTTGGCGTTCGTCGCCACGGCCTTGCCGTCATCGCCGCCGGTGAGAATGCGGGTGCCGTCTGAGGCGACCGCGAGAATTCCGCCGGCGTGCACCGCGACGCGCTGCTCCGCGCCATCGGCTGCCACGAACAGCAGCGCCTCTTCGCCGAGCGCGAATACGGCGCGGCCGCCGACGAAATGCGCCGCCACGACCGGCCCGCCCGCCGCGACGGGCCTGGTGCGATCGACGACGGAGGGGATGGGGCCGCGTGTGTCAGTCACGGGAACGCATCAGGCGACGCAACTCTCGAAACCCTTGCGGATTTTCTCTTCGGGCAGATTGCGCCCGATGAACACGATACGGCTCTGGCGCTTCTCGCCGTCCTTCCATTCGCGCTGGTGGTCGCCGTCGAGCATCATGTGCACGCCCTGGAACACGAAGCGCTGCGGGTCGTCCTTCAGCGATAGGATGCCCTTGGAGCGCAGGATGTTCGGGCCCTCGGCCTGTGTGAGGTTCTGGATGAACGGAAAGAACTTGTCAGGATCGAGCGGCTGGTCGGTCGACATCGAAATCGATTGCATCTCTTCGTCGTGATAATGCTTCAGCCCGCCATGCGAATGCGCATGATCGTGCCCGTGCGCGTGATCGTGGTCATGATGATGATCGTGACCATGATCGTCCGCATGGAGGAATTCCGGCTCGATTTCGAGGATGCGGTCGAGGTCGAACGCACCGCGTTCCAGCACGTCCGACAGCT
>JAXDOA010000028.1:0-8953 GCA_034669125.1 Hyphomicrobiales bacterium | reverse complement strand
CCGACCGTGCTGCCCCGGCAGATTTTGCTATACCGGGACATGGTCCGCTCGATCTTTCTGCCCGGGTAGTGCATGCAAGTTCTTGTCATCGGCGCCGGCGGGGTCGGCCTTGCGATCGCGCGGGCGGCCGCGCTTGCCGGCCATGAGGTGATCGTCGCGGAAGCGACCGGTGGCATCGGCAACGGCGTATCCTCGCGCAACAGCGAGGTGATCCACGCCGGGATGTATTACCCGACCGGCTCTTTGCGTGCGAAGCACTGCGTGCGCGGGCGGCGTATGCTCTACGAGTTTTGCGCCTCGCACGGCGTGCCGCACAAAAAGGTCGGCAAGCTGATCGTCGCGACGGACGAGAAGCAAACCGCCAAGATCGAAGGCATCGCCAGACAGGGCGAGATCAACGGCGTCGAGGGGCTCGAGTTTCTCGGTGGCAACGCGGCGCGGGCGATGGAGCCAGCGCTCAATTGCACCGCAGCGCTGCTTTCGGCCGAGACCGGCATCATCGACTCGCACTCCTTCATGCTGGCGCTGGAAGGCGACCTGGAAGACCGCGGCGGCATGATCGCGTTCAATACGAAGATCGGGCGGCTGGTGCCCTCGCCATCAGGGTGGGAAGTCACCTTCGGCGGCGCCGAGTCCGGCACGCTCACGGTCGATGCGGTGATCAACTCGGCCGGCTTAGGCGCGCAAACGATCGCGGGCGCCACCGAGGGCTATGCGCCGTCGCGCGTGCCGCGCCTCGTGCTCGCCAAGGGCAACTACTTCGGCTTCATGGGCAAACCGGCGTTCTCGCACCTGATCTATCCGGCGCCGGTCGAGGGTGGGCTCGGCACGCATGTGACGCTCGACATGGCCGGCCGCATGCGCTTCGGGCCCGACGTGGAGTGGCTCGAAGCCGAGAGCTACACGGTCGATCCGAAGCGCGCCGAATCCTTCTACGCCAGCGTGCGCACGTATTTTCCCGCGCTGCCCGACGATTCGCTGGTACCGGACTATTGCGGCATCCGCCCGAAGCTGACCGGCAAAGGCGAGCCGGCGGCGGATTTCCTGATCGACGGGCCGGCGGATCATGGTCTGCCGCGTCTGGTGCACCTGTTCGGGATCGAGTCGCCGGGGCTCACCTCGGCGCTGTCGATCGCCGAGGATGCGGTCAGCCAGCTTCAGTAGAGGTTAGTCCTCGGGGCGCTCGTCCGCGTCGGAGGCCGGTTCCGCGGCGGCTTTGGCCCGTGCGGGGCTGCTGCGCAATGCAGCCTTCTCGGTGATGATGCTGCGGGCCTGCTTGTTCGCCGCGGCCACGAGAGCGGCCTTCTGGTTGTCCCCGGTCGCAACGATGTCGCCCGGGCGCAGCGTCGGGTCGGCCTTGACGTCGATCTTGGCGAGGCCGAACGGGTCCTTGCCGTTACAGGTGCAGTTGGGAACGATCTTTTCGCGGTAGACGAATGCGTTCTCGAGGTTGGCGTAGCGCGCGCCATTGCTCGCCGTCGCATGGTCGATGGCGCTGCCGTTGAACACCTGCGTCTTTGCCGCCGGGCAGAAAGCGTTGCACAGCTGGATCGAGGTCGCATTGCTGTGGCGCTGCATCGGGAAATGGCGTCCGTCGCACAACCGCACGCAATAGGCGACATAACGGCCGGTACCGCCGCTGATCGAAGGCGTGCTCGCCGGCCCGTAACGCTCCTGCATGACGGGGCCCGGATCGCTGTAGGCATTCGCCTGCGGCGGGACGTACTGGCGCTGGTGGCCGGACCAGGGGGTCTGGCGCGGGTAGCGCTCGTCCTGGCTGCCGCCGAACCAGCCGAAGAAGCCCTGCGCGGACGCGGGCGCCGCCTGAGACATCATGGCAAGCAAGGCGAGGCTGACGATCTGTGTGAATGCGAAAGGTCGCACACCCTACTCCCTACACGCGCCGCTGTCCGGGCGTGCTGGGCTACCTACGCGCCGCGGACCGAAAAGTTCCCGAACGACCCGTCGCACCCCTGCGGGTAACGTTCAAGCAACCACTGAAATTAACCCTAGCGGGGGAAGGTAAACGGCCAATAACCCACGGCTGGACGGCCAGAAGCCCCGTCAAAAATACCGCCACCAGATATAGACGTGGGCGATCGCGATCGACACGAGCATCATCGGGAACGCATAGAGCGTGTAGGTGATGAAGCGGAACGGCACGCCGTTGCGCTCCGCGATGCCGGCGACCGTCAGGTTCGCCGACGCGCCGATCAGCGTGCCGTTGCCGCCGAGGCAGGCGCCAAGCGAGAGACACCACCACAATGGCATGATCGCATCCGGCCCGCCGTAGGCCGGCGCCATGCTCTTGATCAGCGGGATCATGGTGGCGACGAACGGGATGTTGTCGACGATTGCCGACAGGACCGCCGAGGCCCACAGGATGGCATATCCGGCGGCCGCCATGCTGCCGCCGGTCGCCGCGACCAGCTTTTCGGCCAGCAGCTTGAGCAGACCGCCGTGCTCGACGCCATGCACCACCATGAACAGGCCGATGAAGAAGAAAATGGTGATCCATTCGACCTCGCCGAACGTCTGATGGATATTGTGCGCGGCCTTCTCGGTCAGGTGCAGCCAGTTGTCGAGCAGCATCAGCACCGCGGCGCCGAACATCGCGATCGTGGCGGGCTCCAGATGCAGCGGCCGCGCCAGCACGAACGCAATCATCACCAGCGCAACGACGACCAGCGACTGCTTGAGCAGCAGCCAGTCCTTGATCGCCTCGCTGGCATTCATCGCCATGACGCGGGCCTCGCGCTCGGGCGCCGCCTTGAGGTCCTTGCCCCAGACGAAATGGATCATGATCGCCTGCGCCACCATGACGACGATAATCACAGGCGTCAGGTGGATCACGAAGTCGTTGAACGAGAGCCCGACCTGCGTGCCGATCAGGATGTTCGGCGGATCGCCGATCAGCGTCGCGGTGCCGCCGATGTTGGAGGCGAAGATTTCGGCAAACAGATACGGGTAAGCCGGCACTTCGAGCTGCTTCACGATGGCAAGCGTGACCGGCACGATCAGCAGCACCGTCGTGACGTTGTCGAGAAACGCCGACAGCACGGCGGTGGTGATCTGCAAGAGAAACAGGATGCCGGCCGGATGGGCCTTGGCGGCCTGCGCCGACCAGATTGCGATGTATTCGAACATGCCGGAGCGGCGCGACACCGACACCAGGATCATCATGCCGGTGAGCAGGCCGATGGTGTTCCAGTCGATGCCCTTGATCGCCTCTTCCTGGCTGAACACGCCGACCAGGATCATCGCGCACGCGCCGATCAGCGCGATGATTGCGCGGTTGATCTTCTCGGTCATGATGATTGCGTAGGTGACGAGCAGAATGACCGTCGACACCCACATCGGGTTCAGGCCGAAATAGACGGTAGAAGCCGCGTGCCCGGTCATCGAAATTCCCTGCCGAAATTCCGGGGCAAGGTCCGGTAACGGGCGCGGGGTGTCAACTCGGCTGGGGAGTCAGTCGCGAAATGCCGCGCGTCAATGCGCCTCGTCCCAGTTATTCGCCGCGTGCGCGTCGACCGCGAGCGGCACCGAGAGCGACACCGCTGGGTGCGGCGCGTCTGCCATCACGCGCTTGACCACCGGCAGCGTCTTCTCGACCTCGCTGTCCGGCACCTCGAATACCAGTTCGTCGTGCACCTGCAGTAGCATCTGCGCGCCGAGCTTCTGTTCCGTCAGCGCATCCTCCATGCGGATCATGGCGCGGCGGATGATGTCGGCGGCGGAGCCCTGCAGCCGCGCGTTGATGGCGGCGCGCTCGTTGAAGGCGCGCACCGACGGATTTGAGTTGGCGATATCCGGGTAATGGGACTTGCGCCCGAACAGCGTGACCACATAGCCGTTCTGTTTCGCGAACGACTTGGTCTCGTCCATGTAGGCGCGGATGCCGGGGAAGCGCTCGAAATATTTCTTGATGTAGGCGCCGGCTTCCTCGCGCGGGATCGCCAACTGATTGGCGAGCCCGAACGCCGAGATGCCGTAGATGATGCCGAAGTTGATCGCCTTGGCGCGGCGGCGCACGTCGGCCGGCATGCCCTTGACCGCCACGCCGAACATTTCCGATGCCGTCATGGCGTGAATGTCGAGGCCGTCCTTGAACGCCTGGCGCAGGACCGGCACGTCGGCGATCTCGGCGAGCAGGCGGAGTTCGATCTGCGAATAGTCGGCCGAGACGAGCTTGTGGCCGGGTGTCGCGACGAACGCGCGGCGGATCTTGCGGCCTTCCTCGGTGCGGATCGGGATGTTCTGCAGGTTCGGCTCGGACGACGAGAGACGGCCGGTCGGCGTCGCTGCGAGTGCATAGTTCGTGTGCACGCGCTTGGTGGTGGGATTGATGTAGCCGGGCAGCGCGTCGGTGTAGGTCGACTTGAGCTTCGTGACCTGCCGCCAATCCAGAATCTTCTGCGCCAGTTCGACGCCTTGCTCGGCAAGTTCGTCGAGCACGCGCGCGCCGGTGGACCATTGCCCGGTCTTGGTCTTGGTGCCGCCTTCGAGCTGCATCTTGCCGAACAGCAGATCGCCGAGCTGTTTCGGCGAGCCGGGATTGAACGCCGGATCGCCGGCGAGCTCGCGCACCTCGTGTTCCAGCGCTGCGCCGCGTTGCGCGAACTCGCCCGAGAGGCGCGAGAGCACCTGCCGGTCGACCGAAATTCCGCGGCGCTCCATGCGCGCGAGCACCGGCAGCAACGGACGCTCCAGCGTTTCGTACACGGCGCTCACGTGCTCGGCGACCATCCGCGGGCGCAATACCTGCGTCAGGCGCAACGCAACGTCGGCGTCTTCCGCCACGTAGGGTGTGGCTTTCTCGAACGCCACATGATCGAAGCCGACCTTCGCTTTGCCGGTGCCGATGACGTCGTTGTAGTCGACCGCCGCATGATTGAAGTAGCGCGGCGCCAGCGCATCGAGCGAATGGCCGAAGCGCCCGGCATCGAGCACGTAGGACATCAGCATGGTGTCCTCGTGGGCGCGCATCTCGATGCCGCGCACGGCGAACACCTGCATTTCGAATTTCAGGTTCTGGCCGACCTTGAGGACGCTCGCGTCCTCAAGCAGTGGCTTGAGCGCGGCGAGCGCGGCGGTCTCGGAAATCTGGTCGGGTGCGAGCCCGCCGCCGAACAGGCCGTCGCCATTCCCGCCCTTGCGATGCGCGAGCGGAATGTAGCACGCCTCATTCGGCGCGACCGCCAGCGCGATGCCGCATAGCGCCGCCTGCATCGGGTCTTCGCCGAGCGTCTCGATGTTGATCGCCACGGCTCCGGCATCGAACGCACGCGCGATCCAGGCATCGAGGCGTTCCGTGCTCTGCACGATTTCATAAGCCGCGCGGTCGATCCTGGTGTTGCGCAGGGCATCGAGCCGCGCTGCCGCAAGCATTTGCGGTGTGACCTGGATGGCCGGCGCGGCGGCGCCTGGGCGCGGCTTTACCGTCATGCCGCCGCCGCTCAGCGGCAGGCCGGGCGATGCGGATGGGGAGGGCGCGGGCGCCGAAGTACGCTCACGCTGCGGGGCGGCCGCCGAGGGGGCGATCGTGCCCGCGTCGATTGCGGCGAACTCCGCAACCCGCCGCGTCAGCGTGGAGAACTCCATCGCCTTGAGGAACGCGATCAGCAGGTTGTGGTCCGGCTCGTGCACCGCGAGGTCCGCCAGCGGCACGTCGAGCTTCACGTTCTGGTCGAGCGTGACCAGCACCTTGGAGATGCGCGCCTTCTCGGCGTGCTCGATCAGGCTCTGACGCCGCTTCTCCTGCTTGATCTCGCCTGCGCGCGACAGCAGCGTTTCGAGGTCGCCATATTCGCCGATCAACTGCGCGGCAGTCTTCACGCCGATGCCCGGCACGCCCGGCACGTTGTCGCTCGAGTCGCCGATCAGCGCCTGCACCTCGATCACCTTGTCGGGCGGCACGCCGAACTTCTCGATCACCTCCGCGACGCCGATGCGCTTGTCCTTCATGGTGTCGTACATCACGACGCAGTCGTTCACGAGCTGCATCAGGTCCTTGTCGGACGACACGATGGTGACGTTGGCGCCAACCTCGCACGCCTGCCGCGCATAGGTGGCGATCAGGTCGTCGGCCTCGAAGCCGATCATTTCGAGGCACGGAATGTCGAACGCGCGCACCGCCTCGCGGATGAGCGGGAACTGCGGAATGAGATCGGCCGGCGCATCCGGGCGGTGCGCCTTGTAGTCCTTGTAGAGTTCGTTGCGGAACGTGCGCTCGGACTTGTCGAACACGACCGCGAGGTGCGTCGGCCGCTCCTCCGGCTTCATGTCGCGCAACAGCTTCCACAGCATGTTGCAGAAGCCGAGCACGGCATTGACCTGCAGGCCGTCGGACTTGCGGTTGAGCGGCGGCAGCGCGTGGTAGGCGCGGAAAATGTAACCCGAGCCGTCCACCAGGAAGACGTGGTCGCCCTTTTTCACCGGACGCGAGGCGGGAGACGCCACCGGGGCGGCGGACTTTGCGGATGCTTTGGCCATGGGGCCAATATAGGCCCCGGCGCGACGATTTCACGCCCCCAGAGACGTTATCCACGCCCGCGCGCGACGTTGCGTAGCTTGAAGACCAGGATGGCTGAGAGGAACGCGAGGCTCATGCTGTTCGCCAGGATGATGACGGCGTCGCCTTGCAGCACGCCGTAGACGATCCACAGCGCAATGCCGCTCCCCAGAATGAGGAACATCTTGAGCGAGATATCCTGCGTCTCGCCGGTTGCCCAGATTTTTCTGATCTGCGGAACGTAGGAGACCGTCGTGCAGAATGCCGCGACGAGGCCGACCAGCGTGACAAGGCTCATGCCCGGTAACCGGCCGGGCGGCGAAACGGTTCCGGCGTCACTCGGCGGGCTGGAGCGCGTATTTCGGCTTCTCCCGCAGCCGCGCCCACGCCGGCCGCTCGAACAGGAACCGCGCCGGCGTGCCGCGCACCGCCCAGAACAGCGCGACCGCGCCGGTGACACCGCAGGCGGTCACCAGCAGCGCAACCGTGCCGAGGTCGCCGATCAGCCCAGTCTTGAGCAGCAAGGAGCGCGAGGCCGCCATGCCGAGGAAGAAGGCGAGATAGACCACGATCGAGTTCCGCCCGAGATAGCGCAACGCGGCAAACACCTCGCTCTTCGCCATCAGCGCGGCGAGCGAAACAACCGCCGCAGCACCGGCGACACCGAGCGTCAGCGACACGAACGGCTTGTCGGCCAACCCGCTGAACACATAGAAGCCGTTCAGCAGCGCCCATGCGACCAACGTGTAGGTGGCGAGCGCAGGCCGCGCTTGCGCGGCCGCGGCGATCTGGAAGATGCGCGCGGCCAGCACATAGCCGAGATAGAAATACACGAAGCGCGCCGCGAACTCGTCGATCACGGTCCAGCCGGTTTCGACCGGGGCGATTTCCAGCGCCGCCGCGATCGCGAAGATCACGAGCGGCGGCACGTTGCGCGTCAGCTTGGTGACGACGAAGAAAATCGGCAGCAGGTAGATGAACCACAGCGTGCCGAACGGCTCGACGAAGGCTTCGGCATAAAGCGACACGACACCGAGTGCACCGTGTTCCGTGGCGAGGCCGGGGGCCTTGAAGGCGAACTGAATGGTGACCCAGAGCACGTAGAAATAGAAGAAGTGCACGACCTTGCGGTCGAGATAGGTGCGCCAGTCGCGGTCGATCACGCGTGCGAGGAACAAGCCGGAGATGAGGAAGAAGTCGGGCATGCGGAAGGGCTTGGCGAACGCCACCACGTGGCCCATCCAGCTTGACTGGCCGGCGGCCTGCTCGACGCCAGCCGTCGAGTGCATCATCACCACCATGACGATGCAGAAGCCCTTGGCGTAGTCGACCCAGTCGACGCGCGTGCCAACCTGTCCCAAATCCGTTCCCATGCGTGCCATTTTGCGACCAAGCTGTTGCGTTCGGCTTTACGGGTGCAAGGAGCGGGCCGGGGCGGGCGTTAGAATGTGTTAACCATAACGAACAGATGAACTTCGACTCACCTCTTCCCATCGACGAAGCATTGCCCGCGCTGACGGCCGCGTTGCGCGCGTCGAACGCCGCCGTCCTCGTCGCACCGCCCGGCGCGGGCAAGACCACGCGCGTGCCGCTGGTGCTGGTCGAAGAGCCGTGGGCCACGGGGAAAATCCTCGTGCTGGAGCCGCGCCGGATCGCGGCGCGCGCCGCCGCCGACCGCATGGCGAAGACGCTGCGCGAGCGCGTCGGCGACACGGTCGGCCTGCGCGTGCGTTTTGGCTCGAAGGTGTCGGCCAGGACGCGCATCGAAGTCGTCACCGAGGGCGTGTTCACGCGGCTGATCCTCGACGACCCGGAACTCAAGGGCATCGTGGCGGTCCTGTTCGATGAATTCCATGAGCGCTCGCTCGATGCCGATCTTGGCCTCGCGCTTGCTCGCGACGCGCAGCAAGGACTGCGCGAAGACCTCAAGATCCTGGTGATGTCGGCGACGATCGACGGCGCGCGCGTGGCTGCGCTGCTCGGCGACGCGCCGGTGATCGAAAGCCAAGGCCGTGCCTATCCGGTCGAGACACGCTACACGGGGCGCGACCCACGCGCGCGCATCGAGGACCAGATGGCCGACGCCGTGGCGCGCGCGCTACGCGCGGACGCGGGCTCGGTGCTCGCCTTCCTGCCGGGCGCCGCCGAAATCCGCCGCACCGAAACTTTGCTGAAAGAGCGCGTCGATGCCGCGACCGGCGTGGTGGCGCTCTATGGCGCGCTCGATGCCGACACGCAGGACCGCGCCGTCAGTCCGTCGCCGGTCGGGCGGCGCAAGGTCGTACTCGCAACCTCCATCGCCGAGACCTCGCTCACCATCGAAGGCGTCCGCGTGGTGATCGACAGCGGCAAGGCGCGGGTCCCGCGCTTCGAGCCCGATCTCGGCATCACCCGCCTCGAAACGGTGCGAGTGTCGCGCGCGCGCGCGGATCAGCGTCG
>JAXDOA010000027.1:0-5998 GCA_034669125.1 Hyphomicrobiales bacterium | reverse complement strand
TTCCTCGGTGGTGTAGCGCACGATCGGCAGCGCCGAGCAGGTGACGCGCCCGGCGAAGCGGATGAACTCGGTGTGCGGCAGCACCTCGTCGGGAAACATCTCGGCCATTTGCCGCACCGACTCGATCACGCGGTCATGCGGGAACAGACATTGCAGATAGGTGATGCTGCGATCCTGCTTGAGCCACTGCAAGGTCGTGTGGTTCCAGGTGTATTCGTACAGCGGCTCCTTGCCGGCGGAGTCGTCGTGCGGTTGCTCGTAAGTGATCGCGCCGCGCGTGCCGAGCATCGCCTTGAAGCTTTCCAGCGACGGTTCGGCGATCATGCAGAAGACGACGTGCTTGCCCTCGGGGCAGTGTTTCTTCAGCGCCGGGAAGTGGATCGGGATCGGCCAGATCATTGGCGTGATCAGCTTCTTCACCACGCCGTCGGCGAGCGCGACGTCGTAGCCGAATTGCATGGCCTCGAAGAAATCGTCGAACGTCACGATCACGTCGGTCCACGGCCAGGCTGGCGCCAGCGGCATTTCCAGCGCCGTGACGATGCCAGTCGTGCCGTAGGCGCGGTTGACCTTCTGCGCCGCATCGGTGCGCAGCTCGATCACGCGCGGCGTTTCTTCCAGCGTGACGACGCGCGCCGCCAGAATATTGCCGGGCTCGCGCAAGCCCCCGTAATTGATCGAGCCGATGCCGCCCGATCCGCCGCCGACAAACCCGCCGATCGTCGCCATCCGCTTGGTCGAAGGATGCATGCGCAGCTCAAAACCGTTCGGCCGGGTGGCGGCATCGAGATCGTTCATCTTGATGCCGGGCTCGCAGCGCACGATGCCGGGCTTCTGCCACTCGATCTTCGTCATGTTGGTGAGATCGAGCAGCACGCCGCCTTCGAGCGGCACCGCCTGGCCGTAATTGCCGGTGGCGGCGCCGCGCGGCGTCAAGGGAATGCGCAGCTTGGCGCAGGCGGCTGCCACGGCGATCACGTCGGCCTCGTCGCGCGGCGTCGCGACCACATCGGCCGACTTGCCGTGCAGCTGCTTGTTGAGCACGGGCGAGTACCAGAAGTAATCGCGCGAGCGTAAGCGCACCCGCTGCATGTCGGTCGTCACCGGCACGTCCCCGATCATGCCGAGGAAGCGGTCGATATCGTAGCGGGCAGTAGATTTAGCGGCGGTCGCGGGCATTTGGGTCACTCCTCGCGGCCGAAACTGGCACCCGGTCCGGCGCAAAGCAATCATGCGCGGCGGGTCCTCAACCGGCATCCGCGCAACCTGAAAGCGTGCGCCTGCCTGTGGGTTACGGGGCCCGTTTCCGGCCTGCCTCTTACCTGGGCAGGATACTGCTGTATCCTTGGGCATGAAAGGCGGGCCGCAGGCGTTTCAACGGCCCGCGGACACGCTAGAACACGGCATATCTGTTGCTAGGAATGCCCTTGGTCTCAGCCGCCCTTTGGGCGCGTTTGAAGTGAAAGGATCGGCCCATGAAATATCGCATCGACCGCCGCAAAGCCCTCGGCCTGATGGGCGGCGCCGCCCTCGTGGCGGTCCCGGGCGCGCGCGTGTCCGCGCAGACGCTCGACAAGGTGAGCTACCTGACCAACTGGCGCGCGCAGGCCGAGCACGGCGGCTTCTATCTCGCGGCCGTCAACGGCATCTACAAGAAACACGGCATCGAGTGCGATGTCCGGCAGGGCGGGCCGCAGCAGAACCCCTCGCAGCTCCTGCTCGGCGGACGTGTCGACATGATCATGTCGAACTCGTTCGAGGGCATCAATTACGCCAAGGAAAACCTGCCGTTCCTCGTGATCGCCTCGATCTTCCAGAAAGATCCGCAGGTGATCATCTCCCACCCCGGCGTCGGCCACGACAAGTTCGAGGACCTCAAGGGCAAGCCGATCCTGATCGGCGCCGGCGGCCGCAACAGCTACTGGCCATTCCTCAAGGCAAAGTTTGGCTTCACCGACGAGCAGGCGCGGCCCTACACCTTCAACATGGCGCCGTTTCTCGCCGACAAGCAGCTGTCGCAGCAGGGCTTCCTGTCGTCCGAGCCCTACGTGATCATGCAGGCCGGCGTGCAGCCGGTGGTGCACCTGATCGCGGACGCGGGCTTCGACAACTACAACACCACCATCAACATCTCGAAAAAGATGGTCGATGAGAAGAAGGACGTGGTGCAGCGCTTCATCACGGCCTCGCTCGAAGGATGGGCCGAATACATGAAGGGCGGTCCGGCGATCGAGGCCGCCAATGCGCAGATCAAGAAAGACAATCCGGACATGACCGACGACAAGATGGCCTATGCGCTCAAGGTGATGAACGAGCGCGGCATCGTGAAGTCGGGCGACGCGCTCAAGCTCGGCGTCGGCGCGATGACCGACGAGCGCTGGAAGCGCTTCTACGAGACCATGACGGCGGCTGGCGCGTTCCCGCCGGGCATTGACTACAGACGAGCCTATAGCCTCGAATTCATCAATAAGGGCGTCGGCGCGTGAGCATGGCTGCCGCGGCGGTTGTCAAAAGCAGCCGCCCGCTTGTTTCGATCCGCAACGTCTCCAAGCAGTTCGCGAACGGCACGGTTGCCATTCGCGGGGTCGATCTCGATCTGCGCGACGGCGAATTCGTGAGCCTGCTCGGGCCGTCAGGCTGCGGCAAGTCGACGCTGCTGCGCATCATCGCGGGGCTCGGTGCGCCCAGCGCCGGCACGCTCGAATGGCCGACCGCGCCGCACTCGGCGAGCGGCGAGCCGCAGCCGGATCTGGGCTTCGTGTTCCAGGATCCGACCCTGATGCCGTGGGCGAACGCGCTGCGCAACACCATGCTGCCGCTCACGCTGGCGGGCGTCGGCAAGGCGGACGCGGAGGCCCAGGCCGCCGAAATGCTGGCGCTGGTGGGCCTCAAGGGTTTCGAGAAATCCTATCCGCGCGAACTCTCCGGCGGCATGAAGATGCGCGTCTCGATCGCGCGCGCGCTGGTGACGCATCCGAAGATCTTGCTGATGGACGAGCCGTTCGCGGCGCTCGACGAGATCACGCGCCATCGGCTCAACGACGATCTGCTGGCACTCTGGTGGCAGAACCGCTTCACCGGCGTATTCGTCACCCATTCGGTATTCGAGTCGGTGTATCTCTCGCAGCGCATCGTCGTGATGGCGGCGCGGCCGGGCCGCGTGATGGCGGATTTGCAAAACGACGCGCCCTATCCGCGCGACGCCCTGTTTCGCACCTCGGCCGAATATGCGCACCTCTGCCGCGTCGCGTCGGAGACGCTGAAGCAGGCCATCGCCGCATGAGTGAAGTTGCGCAGCGCGCCCCCCTCCCTAACCCTCCCCCGCTTGCAGCGGGAAGGGTGGGGGCGCACGACGGCACCGACGCCGAGGCGCGGCCGGTGTTCGCCGAGGAGCGGCGCATTCTTGGGCTGGCGGCAAGCTCCTGGCCGGGCATCATCGCCCCGGTGGTGATCGGTATCCTTGCGCTGACTGCGTGGGAATTGATGGTCCGCCTCAAGGGCATTCCGCATTACATCCTGCCTGGCCCGATCCTGATCGCCCAGACGCTGTGGAACGACTGGGCGACGCTGTCGGAATCGCTGCTGATTACCTTGCGCATCACGTTCGCGGCGTTGATCGCGGCTGTGACCGTCGGCGTCGCGCTCGCGATCATCTTCACGCAGTCCAAGTGGCTGGAGAAATCGCTGTTCCCCTATGCGGTGATCCTTCAGGTCACGCCGGTGGTCTCGATCGCGCCGCTGATCATTATCTGGGTCGGCGACATCAACCTCTCGCTGTTGATCTGCGCCTGGATCGTGGCGTTCTTCCCGATCCTGTCGAACACGATCCTCGGGTTGAACTCCGCCGACCACAATCTGATCAACCTGTTCCAGCTTTACCGCGCCAGCCGCTGGCAGACGCTGCGTTATCTGCGCCTGCCCGCCGCGCTGCCGTACTTCCTCGGCGGCTTGAAGATTTCCGGCGGGCTCGCGCTGATCGGGGCGGTCGTCGCCGAATTCGTCGCCGGCACCGGCGGCAGCGCCTCGGGGCTCGCCTACCGCATCCTCGAATCCGGCTACCGGCTGCAAATTCCGCGTATGTTCGCAGCCCTGATCATGATCTCGCTCACCGGCATTGCGATTTTCTTTTTGACCAGCTGGATCGCGCACCTGGCGCTACGCCACTGGCACGAGAGCGCCGTGCGGCGCGAGAACTGATGCCCGACACCATCGCCGAGATCGTGCAAGCGCACCGCTCGGGCGGTTCTCCGGAGGAAACGATTGCGCGAACTTATGCGCGCATCCGCACCCACAACGATCCCGCGATTTTCATCACGCTGCGCGATGAAGCCGAAGCGCTGGCAGACGCACGTGCACTGAAAGACAAGACGCTCCCGCTTTACGGCGTGCCGTTCGCCGTGAAGGACAACATCGATGTGGCGGGCCTCCCGACCACGGCGGCGTGCCCGGCCTTCGCCTACACGGCCAAATCCGACGCGACCTGCGTCAAGCGGCTGCGCGCGGCCGGTGCGATCCCGATCGGCAAGACCAATCTCGACCAGTTCGCCACGGGCCTCGTCGGCGTGCGCTCGCCCTACGGGATCCCGCGCAACGTGTTCGATCCGAAGCTCATTCCGGGCGGATCGAGCTCGGGCTCCGGCGTCGCGGTCGCGGCCGGGCTCGTGCCGTTTTCGCTCGGCAGCGACACGGCGGGCTCCGGCCGCGTGCCGGCGGCCCTCGGCAATATCGTCGGTCTCAAGCCGAGCCTCGGCATGGTCTCGACCGCGGGCGTGGTGCCCGCCTGCCGCACGCTCGATTGCGTCTCGGTGTTCGCGCTCACCGTCGATGATGCCTGGACGGCATTTGCCGCGATGGCGGGACCGGATATCGCCGATCCTTACACGCGCACCCGCCCGGTCGGGCATCCCGGTCCGGTGCCGAGCCTGCGCATCGGTGTGCCGATCAAGGGCGAGCGCGTGTTCTTCGGCGATCAGGTCTCCGCCGCACAGTTCGAAGCCGCGATTTCGCGCTTCGCGGCGCTCGGCACATCAATCGTCGAGATCGATATCGAGCCGTTCTACGAAACCGCGCGGCTGCTCTACGAAGGGCCGTGGGTTGCCGAGCGTTATCTCGCCGCGCGAAAGCTGATCGCGTCGTCGCCCGATGCCATGCATCCGGTGACTTACGAGATCATCATCGGCGGGACGCGCGGCACCGCGGCGGAAGCATTTGCGGCATTCTACAAGCTCGAAGACCTGCGCCGCGTGCGCGACCATGTCTTTCGCCAGATCGACGTACTGCTCGTACCGACGATGCCGACCGTCTACACGGTCGAGCAGGTGCTGGCCGATCCGATCCAGCTCAACAGCCGGCTCGGCACCTACACCAATTTCGTCAACCTGCTCGATCTCGCCGGGCTCGCCGTGCCGGCCAGCATGCGGCCGGACGGCATTCCGTTCGGCGTCACGCTGCTCGCACCGGGCGGCCACGATGCGTTGCTCGCCTCGCTTGGCCGCGTGTTTCACGCAGACACGACATTGCCGATGGGTGCGACGGGCAGGGGTCAACCGCCGCTTGCCTCACTCGCCGCGGCTCCGCAAGCAGGCGAGATCGCGCTTGCGGTGGTCGGCGCGCATCTCTCCGGCATGCCGCTCAATGGCGAATTGAAGTCCCATGGGGGGCGCTTTCTCGAAAGCACGCACACCGCGCCCGACTACCGCCTGTTCGCGCTCGCGACCCAGCCGCCGAAGCCCGGACTGTTGCGTGTGGCGGCCGGGCAGGGCGCCTCGATCGCGGTGGAAATCTGGGCCTTGCCGGCAGACGGCTTTGGCCGCTTCGTCGCCGCGATCCCGCCGCCGCTCGGCATCGGCACGCTGACTTTGTCGGGCGGGCGCGACGTGAAGGGCTTCCTCGCCGAGTCCGGTGGCGTGAGCGGTGCGCGCGACATTTCCAACTTCGGCGGCTGGCGCGCGTTTGTGGCCCAAGCCTAGTTTTTTTCGTCGATCAAACTCACATGCGC
>JAXDOA010000026.1:0-7998 GCA_034669125.1 Hyphomicrobiales bacterium | reverse complement strand
AGGTTCTTCTTCAGATTTTGCCGTTTCTTGACCTCGCGTAAGGATACCTCGTTCGGCGTCTCGATGCCGATGAACACGTGCGTCAACCCGGCATCGGCGCACATCCGCAGCAGTTCATCGTCGCCCGCCGCATCGATCGAGACCTGCGTGTTGAAGCGAAAGAGTCCGCCCGCGCGCTCGATGTTCCAGTCGCGCATGGCGGCGAGCAGGTTCTTGGCGTGCGCGCGATAAACCGTGAAATTGTCGTCTGCGATAAATGCCGAACGGTAGCCGAGGCGGTAAAGCTGATCGAGCTCGGCGATCACCTGATCGACCGGCTTATGGCGCTGCTTGCGCCCGAGATACTGGATCACGTCGCAGAATTCGCATTCGAACGGACACCCGCGCGAGGTCTGCACCGACCCCATGATGGCGCGGTCGTTCCGATAGAGGTCCCAGCGCGGCATCGGCGAGGTGCGCAGATCCGGCCGCGTGCCGACATATTCGTCGTCCCAGTCTCCGCTGCGCAGATCGGAGAAAAACTTCGGCGCGATCTCCTCCATCTCGCCGCGGACGAGAATATCGCAATGCGGACGCACGACCTCGGGACTGAGCGACGCATACGGTCCGCCGATCACGACCGTCTTGCCGCGCCGGCGGAATTCACCGGCGATGCTTTTCATCCGGTGCCACTGGCTGACCTTGCCGGTGATGCCGATGAAATCGGCGTCGCTATCGAAATTTACCGCCGAGACGTTCTCGTCGCAGAGTTCGAGGCCGAAATCCTCAGGGGCCAGTCCCGCAACGGTCGCAATGGCCAGGTCCGCGATCGCGATCGCCGCCGGCAAGCCACGCGCCGCGAACGCCTCCGCGCTGAAATAGCTCGGCATGTCCGCGACCGGATTGATCAGGTAGATCGACTTCCCCACGCCCGTGTACTCCCCCTGCGGCAGCAACTTATAGCGGGGAATGATGAAGAGTCGAGCAACGGCGCATACGCAAAAGTGCGATGATTCAACGCGGAAGGGTCGGGAACTCGCGCCGAGCGGCGCTATTTGATCCGTTCCAGCACGCTCACGTAGTTCGCGACCGCGGCGCCGCCCATGTTGAAGATGCCGCCGAGCCTGGCGCCTTCGACTTGGATGTCGCCCGCCGTGCCGCAAAGCTGCATCGCGGTCAGCGCGTGCATCGACACGCCGGTCGCCCCGATCGGATGGCCCTTGGCCTTCAGCCCGCCGGACGGATTGACCGGCAGCCTGCCGCCCTTCTGCGTCCAGCCTTCCGCAATGGCGCGCGCGCCCTGCCCTTCCGGCGTGAGACCCATCGCCTCGTATTCGATCAGCTCGGCGACCGTGAAGCAGTCGTGCGTCTCGACGAACGAGAGATCGGTGAGCGCGATACCGGCTTGCGCCAGCGCGCGCTGCCATGCCTGCGTGCAGCCCTCGAACTTGAGGATGTCGCGCTTCGCCATCGGGAGGAAATCCGACACGTGCGCGGCGGCGCGGAACGCGACCGCCTTTTTCATCTGCAGCGCGGTTTCGACATCGGCGAGCACCACGGCGGCGGCGCCGTCGGAGACGAGCGAGCAGTCGGTGCGCTTCAGCGGTCCCGCGACGAACGGATTCTTCTCGCTCTCGCGCCGACAGAACTCGAAGCCGAGATCCTTGCGCAGCTGCGCGTACGGATTGCCGACGCCGTTCTTGTGGTTCTTCGCCGCGATCATGGCGAGCGCGTCGGACTGGTCGCCGTATTTCTGGAAGTACGCGTTGGCGATCTTGCCGAACACGCCGGCGAACCCGCCTTCGGTGCCGGCTTCATCCTTCACGTAAGAGGCCTTCAGCAGATTCTTCCCGATCTCCGGGCCCGGCGTCGTGGTCATCTGTTCCACGCCGACCACCAGCACGATGCGCGCGGCCTTTGCCTCCAGCGCGCGCAGGCCCTGATGCACGGCGGCGGAACCGGTCGCGCAGGCATTCTCGACGCGTGTGGCGCGCTTGAAGCGCAGCTCGTCGGATGCCTGCAGCACCAGCGAGGCGGTGAAATCTTGGCTCGAGAACCCTGCGTTGAAGTGACCGAGCACAATTTCGTCCACATCGGACGGCCCGATGCCGGCATCGGCCAGCGCATCGGTCGCAACACGGACGATCAGGCTCTCCACCGTCTCGGTATCGAGCCGTCCGAACGGCGTATGCGCCCATCCCACGATGCAGCCGGTCATGACGGCCTCCTTTGCCGAAATTTGGTCGCTTTCCTCATGGAAACAGACCGTTACCATAACTGGGCACGGCTGGGCATAGCGTCAATCCGCCTTTGCGTTCGCCGTCCGATCAGTCTAGATAGCAAAACCGTCACCGCCTGGGACCCTGACTGTTTCCGAGGCCCGTCGAAACAACCCGGACCGCGACCCGTGCCCCATTTGCCGAGCCCGATCCTTGTTCGTTCCGTGGCCCTCGGGGTCGCACTCTTCACAGCAAGCCTGATCGCCGCGCGCCCCGCCGCGGCGGAAGCCACGCTGATCGTCGAGGCCGACAGCGGCAAGGTGCTGCACGCCGAGCACGCCACCTATCCGTGGTATCCGGCCTCCACCACCAAGCTGATGACGATGTATCTCACGCTCAAGGCCGTGAAGGACAAGCGGCTCGGCATGGACACGCTGCTCACCGTGTCGCCGAACGCCGTCGCGCAGGCGCCCTCCAAGATGGGCTTCCGCGCCGGCACCACGGTCACGGTCGACAACGCACTCAAGATGCTGATGGTAAAGTCGGCAAACGACATGGCGGTCGTGCTCGCCGAGGGCGTGTCCGGCTCGATCGAGAAATTCGCCGACGACATGAACGCGGCCTCGAAGCGTCTCGGCATGACGCAGTCGAGCTGGGTCAATCCGAACGGCCTCCCCGCCGACGAGCAGATCACCTCGGCGCGCGACATGGCGATGCTCGCGCGCGCGATCCTGCGCGAACTGCCGGAATACGAAATGTACTGGCACATTCCGGCGATCAAGTTCGGCCGCCGCGTGATGCGCAACACCAACGGCCTGCTCGGCCGCTATGCCGACGCCGACGGCATGAAGACCGGCTTCATCTGCGCGTCGGGCTTCAACGTGGTGGCGAGCGCGACGCGCAACGGCCGCAAGCTGATCGTCGTGGTGTTCGGCTCGCGCTCCGGCGCGGTGCGCTCCGAGAAGGCCGCGCAACTGTTCGAGAAGGGCTTCAACTCGGGCGGCCTGACGTGGCTGATGCCCGCGCTCGGCACCGTCGATGCGCTGCAGCCGATCGCCGCCGCGCCCCCCAACCTGCGCGACGAGATGTGCGGCCGCCATCGCAAGCGCCCCGCCGCCGAAGAGAGCGACGACGAAGAGACCGCGCAGGCAAACAGCGCTGTCGACCCGAGTTCGGCCTACGCGGTGACGATGCAGAGCCTGCGCGGCCGGCCGGCGACCGGCCCGGTGCTCGGGCCCTACGCGATGCTGACCCCGCCGGTGCCGGTGTATATCGGCGCGCCCAAGCCCGGCTCCGATGCGGCGACCCAGATCGCGGTTGCGCCTCCCGCCCGGTCGATCAGAAAGAAGCAACCGACGACCGCGATTGCGGTCGCTCCTGCGGCCGCGCCGAAGGCCGATGCCAAGCCCGCCACGGTGAATGCTTCAGCCGGCGGCTTCAGCCTGACGCCCTCGATCAAGTTGCCCGGCATCGGCAGCTTCACGCCGGCTTCGGCCGAGACCAAGCCGGCCGCCGCGCCCGAACCCGCCAAGGCCGAGCCGCAGGCCAAGCCGAAGAAGGTGGCGGCGAAGCCGAAGGCCGACGCCAAGGCGAAGCCCGACGCCAAGCCGGATCCTAAGGCAAAGACCGCGGCCAAAAAGCCCGAGCCGAAATCCACCAAGCAATGAGCGGCGCGCCGTCCCGCGTTCCGCCGCCGCCGATCCCGCTGACCGTGCTGACCGGCTTTCTCGGCGCCGGCAAGACCACGCTGCTCAACCGCCTGCTCGGCGACCCGGCGCTCAGCGACGCGGCCGTCATCATCAACGAGTTCGGTGAGATCGGGCTCGATCATCTGCTCGTCGAGCACGTCGAGGACGGCGTGATGCTGCTCGCGACCGGCTGCCTGTGCTGCACCATCCGCGGCGACCTGGTGAACACGCTGGAGAAACTGCTGCGCGGCCTCGACAACGGCCGCATGAAGTTCAACCGCGTGATCATCGAGACGACGGGCCTGGCCGATCCGGCGCCTGTGCTGCACACCGCGATGGTGCATCCGTATTTCGTGATGCGCTTCCGTCTCGATGGCGTGGTGACCGTAGTGGATGCCGTGAATGGCGCCGCCACGCTCGACGCGCATATCGAGGCCGTGAAGCAGGTCGCGGTCGCTGACCGCATCGTGCTCACCAAGACCGATCTGCTCGATTCACCCGAGACGAAGGCCGCCCTGCTCTCGCGCCTCGCCGCGCTCAACCCGGCCGCGCCGGTGATCGAGGCCGCGAACGCGGGCGTCGCGGAACTGGTCGATTGCGGGCTCTACGACGCGACACGCAAAATCCCCGACGTGAAGCGCTGGCTGGCGGAAGAAGCCTACGCTGCGCCCGATCATCACCATCATCACGACGTGAACCGCCACAACGAGGCCATCCGCGCCTTCACGCTCGCGAGCGATCGGGCGATCCCGTTCTCGGCCTTCGAGATGTTCCTCGATCTCGTGCGCTCGATGCACGGGCCGAATTTGCTGCGCGTGAAGGGCATCGTGAAGCTCGCCGAGCAGCCGGACCGGCCGGTGGTGATCCACGGCGTGCAGCACGTGTTCCATCCGCCCGTGACGCTTGCCGCATGGCCCGACGCGGACCACCGCACGCGGCTGGTGTTCATCGTCAACGGCATCGAGGAACGCGTGATCAAGGACCTGTTCAACGCCTTCCTCGGTATCGCGCAGCCGGACCGCCCCGACCGCGCCGCGCTGATGGACAATCCGCTGACCCCGTTCGGCGGCGCGGATCATTTGCGTTAGTGGAACCCGGGCGCCCTCGACTCCGTTAGCCGATTGCTCAATGCTGGCGGGAGGAAACGCCGGATGAACCCGCCAAACACCATCGCCACCCCCGAAACCGTCCTCGCCTTCTGGCGCGAGGCGGGGCCGGACAAGTGGTTCACACGCGACGACGCGCTCGACGCCGACATCCGCGAGAGATTCCTCTCCACCTATGAGGCGGCGGCGGCCGGCAAGCTCGCCGACTGGGAGGGAACGGCCGAAGGCGCGCTGGCGCTCGCGATCGTGCTCGATCAGTTCCCGCGCAACATGTTCCGCGGAGAAGCGCGCTGCTATGCGGCCGATGCGCTCGCACGCGCGGTCGCCCATCGCGCGCTCAAGCGCGGCTACGAGCAGGACGTGCCGGAGGCCGAGCGCGGATTTTTCTTCCTGCCGTTCATGCATTCGGAGGAGATGGCCGACCAGCAGCGCGGCGTCGCGCTCTACCGCGAAGCCGAGGACGAGAACCTGAAATACGCCGAGCGCCACGCCGACATCATCCGCCGCTTCGGCCGCTTCCCGCATCGCAATGCGATTCTCGGCCGCGCCACCACGCCGGAGGAGCAGGCCTTTCTCGACGGCGGCGGCTTCAAGGGCTGAAGCGCGAAAAAAGACTGTTCACTTAACGCTGAAACCCGGTACCAGCAGCGCACGCGCTCGCGCAAAGCCGCCCCGGGTCACGTCCATCCGCAACCCGAGGCGTCGTTATTGAGAACCTTACTGCTTCTGCGATCCGCCGCCGCCTTGGCCCCCGCCCTGGCCTTCACCGCGGCCCCGGCCTCGTGCAGCCGGCGCACCCTGGCTCCTCGGCGCCGTGTTAATCTGACGGCCGCCGCCGCCGCCCGCATTGCCGGCGGCACCCTGATTCTGGCCGCCACCCGTCACGCGCGGGGCGCCGTCGCCGCTACCGCCGCTGCGGATCGTGGCGCTGCCGCCACCGCCGCCGCCGCGGATCGTCACACCGGTCCGCACGCGAGTGTCGTAGTCCCGCGAACGCACGCCGTAACGCAGGCGCAGGCGCGGCCTGTCGTTGTAGATCACGACTCCGCCGCGACACCCGCGGCTAAAGCCGTGGCCGTAGCGATGCCCGTGGCGGAACGAGCGGCAGTGAACGCTTTCATTCAGACCGATCTCGTCGGCGGCTGCCTTGATGGCGCCGCCATTCACCGGGGCCGCGATCGTGCCGGAGGAACCCAGCAAGGCCGCTCCAGCGACCAAAAGAGCGGAACACACTATCCTCATGACGCTTTCTCCTCTGCTCCCTCGTTGCGAGGGAATTTTCCAGATGCGGTTCAACGGCCCGCATGGAACAGTTGTTCCGCCCGCGGCAGGAGTTGTGTGCGATTTCCGGGTTTGTTTCGGCGCGCGGTCCCACCGCGGGGAGCACAACGAGGGCCTCGTGACTTCGCGCGTCGCGCGATCCAGGCTACTCTGTGATCCGCCGAGGGGGGCTAACATGACCAAGGAACAGATTCTCGCGCTGGAGCAGCGCCGCTTCAAGGCGATGTGCGACGGCGATGCGGACGCGCTCGGCGCGCTGCTGCACGACAACCTCACCTACACGCATTCGAGCGGCGCGGTCGACAGCAAGGAAAGCTACACGCGCGGCGTTCGCGAAAAGTTGTGGGACTATCAAAGCGTCAAGGCGAGCGACGCGACGGTGTCGATCCACGGCGGCGCCGCGCTGGTGCATTGCCGCCTGCGCATCGACGTGAAGGTGGGTGGCGTGCCGAAGATCGTCGAGTCGGTCGCGCTCGCCGTATGGGTCGATGACGGCGGCTGGAAGTGCATCGCGGTGCATTCGACGCCGGCGCCGAAGCAATAGGTCGTCCAAACACCGACGAGGCGCCAAGATGTCTGACGACTACCAACGGCGAAGTTACGGCGATACCCCGGTGGGTTTCGGCCACAAGCCCGGGATCGTGGTCGTGGACTTCATGGTGGCGTTCACCGACTTGCAGTATCCGCTCGGCGGCGCGCCGCTGGTGCTGCGCGCGTTCGAGAATACCGTGAAGCTGCTCGAGGTCGCGCTACAACGTGCCGGTCGCGTCCTGCAACACCGCCTACATGAACGAGCGCGAGATGCCGTACTGGAAGATCAGCGCGGTGCGCGACACGTTCCTGCACGATCATCCCAGCGCGCCGATCGACCCGCGCGTGCACGACCCCGCCTACGACCTGACGGTCTGCAAGAAAGGGCCGTCGATCTTTTTCAACACCGGGGTCGCGGAGTACTTCAACAAGGAGCGCGTCGACACGGTCATCGTCACCGGCTGCAACACGAGCGGCTGCATCCGCGCCAGCGCCGTGGACAGCTTCAGCTATCGCTACCGCACGATCGTTCCCGAGGACTGCGTCGGCGACATCGAGGAACAGCCGCACCGCGACAATCTGCGCGACATCGGCCGCCGCTATGTCGATGTGTCGGACCTTGCCACCGTGCTCATCCAGCTTGAGGACTGGCGGAAGTCGAACGCCGCGTAGGGTTCGTAGCCCGGATGAGCGCAGCGAAATCCGGGACCAGTGAAGCAAATTTGAAAGAGGCCCCGGGTGTCGCTTCGCTCACCCAGGCTACGATTGCTTATCTTTGACATGCTTTGCGCGGAATGTGGATCGAAGCCGAGCTTCAGCTTGTTCGAGCTCTTGCTCGCCCGGCAGCTTCGGTATCTCCATCCAGAACTCCGGTTCGCCGGCTAAGGGACGTGGCGAGGCAAACGGATCCGAAAGGGCGTGATCGGAAAGATCGAGGTTGAGAAGCGGGGGTTTTTCCCCATTGAGGGCGACCGAAAGTAGCTCACATGCTGACTGGTAGGCACTGGAAGCCTCGCCTTCGGTCGGATGACGGCCTTCGTGAGAAAGGTCATTGCGTGCTTTACGAGCTGTACTGAGCACCTTTAACGTCTCGAGTGTCAGCGCCCCTTTTTGAAACAAGACTTCTATACGGGCCGAAGCGACCCAAGTTCTCGAGTCCGCAAGTTGGTCGCGACGTGCTTTGCTTTGATCTTG
>JAXDOA010000025.1:0-4684 GCA_034669125.1 Hyphomicrobiales bacterium | reverse complement strand
TGCTCGAGGAGATCGTGAACATCGACGGCGGCTCCTACGACAAGGCGGGCGTGGACGCGGTCGGCGCGCGTTTGCGCAAATTTCTCGAGGAGCAGAACATCGCCTGCGAGACGATCGAGAACGCGACATTCGGTGACGCGCTGCGCGCGACGGTCGGAGGCCCGTCGAACTCAGCCATCATGCTGATGGGCCATCGCGACACCGTGTTTCCCAAGGGCGAGCCGGCGCGCCGCCCGTTCCGTATCGAGAACGGCAAGGCCTACGGCCCCGGCGTCGCCGACATGAAGGCCGGTCTGGTGATGAATGCGTTCGTGCTCGCGGCATTCCAGAAATTCGGCGGCGCGCCTGCGCCGCTGGTCGGCCTGTTCACCTCGGACGAGGAGATCGGCTCGCCCGCCTGCCGCCCGATCATCGAGGCGGAGGCGCGGCGCGCCCGCGCGGTGTTCAACTCCGAGCCGGGGCGGCCGAGCGGCAACGTGGTGACCGGCCGCAAGGGTGGCGTGTTCATGAAAATGGAGATCGCCGGCAAGGCCGCGCACTCCGGCGGCAATTTCAGCGAGGGCATCTCGGCGATCGAGGAACTAGCGCGCAAGATCACCGCGCTGCACGCCATCACGGATCTCACCAAGGGCACGACCGTCAATGTCGGGCTCGTCTCGGGCGGGCAAACCGTCAACACCGTCGCGCCGTGGGCGACGTGCGAGATCGATCTGCGTTACGTCACGCCGCCCGACCGCGAGGACGCGATGGCGAAAATCACACGCATCGTCGAGGCAGCCCAAGTGCTAGGAACCAGCGCAGCGCTTGAGATCAAGGGCGAGTTCAAGCCGCTGGTCGAAGGCCCTGAGAACAGGCGGCTGTTCGACCACTACGCGTCGTGCGCGAGAGACGTCGATCTCAAGATCGAAGGCGAATTCGCCGGCGGCTGCGCGGATTCCGGCTTCACGTCGGGGGTCGGCACGGCGACGATCTGCGCGGTCGGTCCGGTCGGCGGCAGGGCGCACACGCCGGAAGAATATCTCGTGGTCGATTCCCTCGTCCCGCGCGCACAGACGCTGGCGCTGGCGGTCGCGCGATTGACTTGAGCGGACCTCGCCGCCATCTATAACGCGCTTCCTTCCCTGGCTTTCCCACCTCGAGCACCATTCATGACCAGCGCGCTTTTCTCGCCATACAAGATCAATGGCCTTGAGCTTGCCAACCGCATCAACGTCGCGCCGATGTGTCAGTACAGCGCCGCCGATGGCGTGATCGGCGACTGGCACATGACGCATCTCGGCATGCTGGCGAATTCCGGCGCGGGGCTCGTCTTTGTCGAGATGACCGATGTGGAGCGGCGCGGCCGCATCACGCATGGCTGCGTCGGCATCTATTCGGACGATTGCGAGGCGGCGTTCACGCGCGTCATCGCGCATTGCAAGCGCATCGGCACCGCGAAGTTCGGCATCCAGATCGCGCACGCGGGACGCAAGGCATCGTCGGCGCCGCCGTGGGACGGCGGGCAGGGGCTCAAACCCGGCCAGGATCCATGGGAAACGATCGGGCCGTCCGCGATTCCATTCGGCCCAAACTGGCCCGCCCCGCGCCAGATGACCGAGGAGGACATCGCGATTGTACGCGATGCCTATGTCGACGGCGCGAAGCGCGCGCTTCGCGTCGGGTTCGATACGATCCAGCTCCACATGGCGCACGGCTATCTGATCCATGCCTTCACCTCGCCGATCTCGAATCGGCGCAACGACGCCTATGGCGGCGACCTCAACGGCCGCATGAAGTTTTCACTCGAGGTGGTGCGCGCGATCCGCGCCGTTGTGCCGAAGGACTATCCGCTCGGCGCGCGCATATCGGGGGTCGACTGGATGGATGGGGGCCTGACGGCCGACGACGCGGTGAAGTGGGTCAACGCCATGAAGGACAGCGGCCTCGACTTCGTCGATGTGTCTTCCGGCGGCGTCACCTCGGAGATACGCACACCGACCACGCCCGGCTACAACGTACCGATCGCCGACCAGATCAAGCGCGAGACCGGCATCGCGACGAGCGTCGTCGGCCTGATCGCGACGCCAAAGCAAGCCGAGGAGATTGTCGCTGGCGGCAAGGCCGACATGGTCGCGCTCGGTCGCGCCATGCTGGAAGACCCGCACTGGGCCTGGATCGCCGCGAAAGAGCTTGGCGCCGACGTCGCGCGGCCGAAGCAATATCTGCGCGCGGCGCCCAAGCTGTGGCCGGGCGCGGCCTATCGCGACAACGCCGCCTGATGCCGTATTGATCGCGGGCAGGAAGATGCAGAACCTCGTGATCGATGCCGAGCGGCTCTGGGGCGAGTTGATGGAGACCGCCGCGATCGGCGGCACGCCCAAGGGCGGCATCTGCCGCCTCACGCTGACCGATCTCGACCGGCAGGTGCGCGACTGGTTTCGTGCGCGTTGCGAGGCGCTCGGCTGCGTCGTCACCGTCGACGACATGGGCGCGATGTTCGCGCGCCGTGCGGGACAGCGCGAGGACGTTGCGCCGATCGCGATGGGCAGCCATCTCGACACCCAGCCGACCGGCGGCAAGTTCGACGGCGTGCTGGGCGTGCTCGGCGCGCTGGAGGCGCTGCGCACCCTGGTGCAGGCGGGCTATGAGACTTTCGCGCCGATCGAGGTCGTCAACTGGACCAACGAGGAGGGCTCGCGCTTCGCCCCCGCGATGGTCGCCTCGGGTGTGTTCGCGGGCGCGTTCACCCACGATTGGGCGATGTCGCGCGAGGATCGCGCCGGCGTAACATTCGGCTCGGCGCTCGATGCCATCGGCTATCGCGGATCGGAGAAGTGCGGGCAGCATCCTCTGTCCGCTTTCTTCGAACTGCACATCGAGCAGGGGCCGATCCTCGAAGCCGAAACCAAGGACATCGGTATCGTCACCGGCGTGCAGGGTATGCGCTGGTACGAGGTGACGGTGACGGGCGAGTCAGCGCACACCGGCGCTACTCCGATGCGGCTGCGCAAGAATGCGCTGCTTGGGGCCGCGCGCCTGGTCGACCGCATCGAGGCGATCGCGCAAGCCCACGCGCCGTCCGGGCTTGGCGCGGTCGGCCTGATGGAAGTGCGGCCGAATTCGCGCAACGTGGTGCCGGGCGAGGTGTTCTTCTGCGTCGACCTGCGGCACCCGGAGGCGGCCGTGCTCGATCGGCTCGAAGCCGAGTACACAAGTTCTCTGCGCGAAATCTGCGATCCGCTCGGTCTCACGGTGGCGTCGACCCGGATCTGGGACCAGCCGCCGGTCCGCTTCGATACCGAATGCGTCGCCGCGGTGCACCGTGCCGCCGCGCTGAGCGGCTATTCGGCGCAGGAGATTATTTCCGGCGCCGGCCACGACGCGGCATATGTTTCTCGCGTCGCCCCAACCGCGATGATTTTCGTCCCGTGCCGCGATGGCATCAGCCACAACGAGGCCGAGTTCAGCTCCAAGGAACAGTGCGCCGCCGGCGCGCAGGTCCTGCTGCAGGCCGTGCTCGACTACGACCGCGGCTTGGCGGAGCGTCACGCGCGGCCGCGCTAGGCGCTATTTCACGATGCAGAACTAGGCGTTACGGCGGAACTGCTGTTGTGAATCGCCTGCGGGCCTTGTTATCCGCGCCGCCTCCCGTCAAATTGCCGAATCCAACTTGCGGGGCAACCATGGTTCGGCCGCTCGCCGTTCGCCGCCATAACGAAATCGTGCAGCGTTTGCGCGCGGCCGGCTCGGTCAGCGTCGGCGAACTTGCCGATATCTTCGGTGTCTCGCACGAAACCATCCGCCGCGACCTGAAACTGCTTGCCGACAACGGTCATCTCGACGTGGTGCGTGGCGGCGCGGCGCGGCGCGGCATGATGGAGCCGTCGATCGCGCAGCGCGGCGAGGAGAATGCCGAAGGCAAGACCGCGATCGCGCGCGAGGCCGCCCGCATGGTGGCGGATGCGGGTTCCGTGTTGATCGATTCCGGCACCACGACCGCGGCGCTGACGCAGGAACTGGTCGGCCGCCCGGGCCTGACGATCTTCACCAACTCGCTCAATCATGCGGTGACGCTCTGCCGCGTATCGGGCAATCGCGTCATCATGCTCGGCGGCGAGATCGACGGCAACGACGAGGCGACATTCGGTACCGGCGCGGCGACCGGCATCGACAGCGTGCGTGCGGACATCGCGTTCATCGGCGTCGGCGGCTTTGCCGAGGATGGCGGGATGACCGACTACTCGATCACCAACGCCGAAACGCGCGGAAAAATGATTCTGGCGGGCCGCGCCTATCTGTTGGCCGACCAAACCAAGTTCACCCGCCGCACGCCGTTCCGCGTGCCCAATATGGACAAGTGCGCGGGCGTCATCGTCGACCGCCTGCCGGACCGGGCGCTCGCGGCCATCTGGGCCGGCCTCGGCTGGGATATCATTGTCGCAAAATAAAGTTGGTAATTTGTGATATTATGTTGTCATAGTTGGCAGACGACATCATTTTGAGCCTCCTTGCGGATGAATTCTCACACTTTTCCTGACAGCGTGCGCGCGGTCGTCATCGGCGGCGGCATCGTCGGCTGTTCGGTCGCCTACCATTTGACCAAGCTCGGGTGGCGGGACGTGGTGCTGCTGGAGCAGGGCCGGCTGACCTGCGGCACCACCTGGCATGCGGCGGGACTGGTCGGGCAGCTGCGCGCACACCAGAA
>JAXDOA010000024.1:0-5217 GCA_034669125.1 Hyphomicrobiales bacterium | reverse complement strand
GGTGCTTCATCCGCGTGCCGTGGCTTTACAACAACAACGTTTCCGGAGCGATCGAGGTGCCGACCCGAACGCTGTTCGGCGTTCCGGTCACCGGCGCGACCGCGACGTCGTTCACCCGCTATTTCGTGGTGCTGTCGATCGTGGTCGGGATGACCTGGCTCGCCTCGAACCTCGTGCACGGCCGCATTGGCCGCATGTGGATGGCGGTGCGCGACATGGACCTTGCCGCCGAACTGATCGGCATCCGGCTCTTGCCGACCAAGCTGCTCGCCTTCGCGGTGTCGTCGTTCTACTGCGGCGTCGCCGGCGCGATGCTGGTCTTCTTCTGGTACGGCGGCGCGGAAGCCGCCGTGTTCGACGTGAACCAGAGCTTCTTCATCCTGTTCATGGTCATCGTCGGCGGCCTCGGCAGCCTGACCGGTTCGTTCTTCGGCGCCGCGCTGATCTTCATCCTGCCGATCGCGCTACGCGTGCTCGCGCCGGCGATCGGCGTCCCGCTGCAGCCGGCGACCGTGGAACAGCTCCAGTTCATGATCGTCGGGGCGCTGATCATCCTCTTCCTGATCGTCGAGCCGCACGGCCTCGCGCGGTTGTGGCAGATCGGCAAGCAGAAGCTGAGGGTGTGGCCTTTTCCGTACTAACCGTGCAAAACTGAGGGTAATTCGGCCCGCCAAAAGCGGCCGGACCAGAACCGGCGAAATCCGCCGAAAAACAAGGGAGAACGCGAATGAAACTCAAATATCTTCTGTTGGGAACGGCGTTCGTGGCGTCGACATTGGTGTCGGCGATACCGGCGAGCGCGCAGGGCGGCATCTACATCCCGCTGCTGACCTACCGGACCGGGGCGTTCGCGGTGTCCGGCATCCCGATTGGCTCGGGCATGGCCGATTACCTCAACATGCTGAACGAGCGCGACGGCGGCATCGGCGGCGTGAGGCTGATCGTCGAGGAATGCGAGACCGGCTACGACACCAAAAAGGGCGTCGAATGCTATGAGCAGGTGAAGTCGAAGAACCCGATCGTGGTCAATCCGTATTCGACCGGCATCACACTGCAGATCATTCCGAAGGCCGCGGTCGACAAGATTCCAATTCTCTCCATGGCCTATGGTCTCTCGGCTTCGGCCGATGGGCAGAACTTCCCGTGGATCTTCAATCCGCCGGCAACCTATTGGGACGGCGCGTCGATGTTCGTGAAGTATGTCGGCGAAAAGGAAGGCGGCCTCGACAAGCTCAAGGGCAAGAAGCTCGGCCTCGTCTATCTCGACGCACCTTACGGCAAGGAGCCGATCCCGCTTCTCGAAGCGCTGGCGAAGGACTACGGCTTCGAACTGAAGCTCTATCCGGTGCCGGCCGCCGAGGCGCAGAACCAGTCTTCGCTCTGGCTCAACGTGCGCCGCGATCGTCCTGACTGGATCTACATGCAGGGCTTCGGCGCGATGAATCCGACGGCCGTCAAGGAAGCCATCAAGATCAACTACCCGATGAACAAGTTCGTCGGAAACTGGTGGTCCGGCGGCGACGACGACGCACGTCCGGCCGGTCCGCAGGCCAAGGGCTATCTGTCGTTCACCTTCAACCAGACGGGAACGAACTTCCCGATCATCCAGGAAATCATCAAGCACGTCGTGGACAAGGGCAAGAGCCAGATCGCGAAGGACAAGGTCGGCGAGACTTTCTACAACCGCGGCGTCCTCAATTCGATCATCATCGCGGAAGCGATCCGCAACGCGCAGAAGATCTCCGGCAAGAAGGAGATCAACGGCGAGGATCTCCGCCGCGGTCTCGAGACGCTCGAAATCACCGCCGCGCGGCTCAAGGAAATCGGTGCGGAGGGCTTTGCCGCGCCGATGAAGGTCACCTGCGCGGATCACAACGGCCACAACGCGGCCTTTGTGAGCGAGTGGGACGGCACCAAGTGGACCAAGGTGTCGGACTGGATCTCGCCGATCAAGGAGAAGGTCAACCCGCTGATCGATCAGGCCTCGAAGGACTATGTGGGCGCGAACGCCGGATGGCCCAAGCGCTCGGAGCCCTGCGACAAGTCGAGCTGACGCTTGCTTCATCCCTCCCCGCGTAGCGGGGAGGGTGGCGAGCGGAGCGAGCCGGGTGGGGTTTGGCCCTGATGCGGGACCCCACCCCGGCGCTACGCGCCGACCCTCCCCCAAGAGGGGGAGGGATAAGAGAGCCAAGATGAGCGTCACCGCACAAACAACTCAATCCGTCTTGCCCGTCCCGGCCTCCGCGGACGCGATCCTCGTCGTCAACAACATCGAGGTCATCTACGACCACGTGATCCTGGTGCTCAAGGGCGTCTCGCTCGGCGTGCCCAAAGGGGGAATCGTGGCGCTGCTCGGCGCCAACGGCGCGGGCAAGACCACCACGCTGAAAGCGATCTCCAACCTGCTGCATTCCGAGCGCGGCGAGGTCACCAAAGGCTCGATCGTGTTCGACGGCGAGGAAGTGCAGGCGCGCTCGCCCAACGAGCTGGTGCGGCGCGGCTGCGTGCAGGTGATGGAAGGCCGCCACTGCTTCGGCCATCTCACCATCGAGGAGAACCTGCTCACCGGCGCGTTCACGCGGCGCGACGGCCGCGCGGCGATCAAGGCCGACATCGAGCGCGTCTACGCCTACTTCCCGCGCCTGAAGGACCGGCGCACGTCGCTCGCCGGCTACACCTCGGGCGGCGAGCAGCAGATGTGCGCGATCGGCCGCGCGCTGATGTCGCGCCCCAAGATGATCCTGCTCGACGAGCCCTCGATGGGGCTCGCGCCGCAGATCGTGGAAGAAATTTTCGAGATCGTGCGCGACCTCAACGCCAAGGAAAACGTCTCGTTCCTGCTCGCCGAGCAGAACACCTTCCAGGCGCTGAAATACGCCAGATATGGCTACATCCTGGAGAACGGCCGCGTCGTGATGGACGGCGAGGCCAAGGCTCTGCGCGAGAACGAGGACGTGAAGGAATTCTACCTCGGCATCGCCGAGGGCAAGCGCAAGTCGTTCCGCGACGGCAAGCATTACAAGCGCAGGAAGCGGTGGCTGGCTTGATCCTCATCCTGAGGAGCGCCCCATAGTGCGTCGAAGACGCGCGTAACCGAGCTATGGGCGTCTCGAAGGATGGCGGCAAACACGGAGCTTGCGGCCATCCTTCGAGGCTCGCTTCGCTCGCACCTCAGGATGAGGACGCGGTAAAGTTCGCCAAGGAAGACAATGTCCCAAGATCATTTCGACTCCCTCGAAACCCGCGATCCCGCTGCCCGCGAAAAAGACCTGTTCGCGCGCCTGCCCGCGCAGATCGCGCATGCGATGACCGCGCCCGGCTGGGCGACGCATCTCGCCGGCATCGATGCGAAATCGGTGGCCAGCCGCGCCGCGCTCGCGAAGCTGCCGCTGCTGCGCAAGTCCGCGCTGCTCGGCTTGCAGAAGGAGACGCCGCCGTTCGGCGGCTTCAACACGATTGCGCCCGGCAAGGCGAAGCGGCTGTTCATGTCGCCCGGGCCGATCTTCGAGCCGGAGGGACACACCGGCGACTACAACGGCGCGCGCGCGCTGTTTGCGGCCGGCCTGCGCGCGGGCGACGTGGCGATCAACTGCTTCTCGTATCATCTCACGCCGGGCGCGTTCATCCTCGAAGCCGGCGCGCATGCGCTTGGATGCGCGACCATTCCGGGCGGCGTCGGCAACACGGAGGCGCAGCTCGACGCGATCGCGCAGCTCAAGCCTTCGGCTTACGTCGGCACGCCGGACTTTCTGAAGATCCTGATCGACGCGGCCGCGAAAGCCGGCAAGGATGCATCCTCGATCAAGCGCGGGCTCGTGTCCGGCGCCGCACTGCCGCCCTCGCTCCGCAAGGACCTGGGCGAGCGCGGCGTTGCGGTGAAGCAATGCTACGCGGTGGCCGAGGCTGGCGTGATCTCTTACGAAAGCGACGCGCTCGAAGGCATGATCCTCAACGAGGACATCATTTTGGAAATCGTGCGGCCCGGCACTGGCGATTCCGTTGCGGACGGCGAAGTCGGCGAGGTGGTCGTCACCACGTTCAATCCCGATTACCCGATGATCCGGCTGGCAACCGGCGATATGTCCGCCGTGCTGGCCGGCGGCTCGCCGTGCGGACGGACCAACACGCGCATCAAGGGCTGGATGGGCCGCGCCGACCAAACGACCAAAGTGAAGGGCATGTTCGTGCGGCCCGAGCAGATCGCCGAATTGGCCAGGCGTCATCCGGAATTGCTGCGCGTGCGCCTCAGCGTGACGCGCGAGGGCGAGCAGGACGCCATGACGCTGTCCGCCGAATGCCAGAATGCCGGTGCGGGGCTTGGCAACGCGGTCGCCGAAACATTGCAGTCCGTGACCAAGCTGAAGGGCGCCGTGAAGCTTGTTGCGCCCGGCACGCTGCCGAACGACGGCAAGGTGATCGCGGACGAACGGCCGGTGGGGTAGGACTACCTCCCCACAACCCGCCCCTCGACGCCGGTGCTCGCCGTCCCGATGCGGCGCAGATACTCCACCACCTCGTTCACCATCAGCGGCGCGTCGTTGTCCGGCGTGATGCGCTTTGCGCTCGCGAACATCGCGTAGTCGTCGCCGCCGCGCGCGAGATAATCCAGCACCGCGACGCGATAGGTCTTGCCCTCGTCGAGCGGTGCGCCGCCGACGCGCATGGCGACGATGCGGCTGCCGGGTGTGCCCGCCAGCTCGAACTCGAGCGCGATGCCTGAGATCTGCGGAAAGCGTCCGCTGGCGCGCGGCAACAGCGACAAGCCGTTCTCCATCGCGCGCCGCAGCTCGGCGCCGGCCATCTCCACCACGACGATGCGGTTGTTGAACGGCAATTCGGCCAGCACGTCGCCCTGGGTGATACGCATGCCCGGCGCGTAGGTCTTTCCGGCGCGGATGCCGCCGCCGTTCAGCACGGCCGCGTCCGCGTGCGTGCCGGAGCGCATCGCGTCGGCGAACAGATTGCCGATCGCGGCCTCGCGCGTGCGCACGGTCGCGGTCGAGGAGTCAAGCGCGACCGTGGTGACACAAAGCGGATCGTTCATCTTGTCGATCAGCGCGGCCTCGAAACGCGCGACCGCGGCGGCGACCTCCGCGTCGGGCGTCACGTCGCCAGAGTCGATCACGCGGAAGTTCGGCCGCCAAGTGGTGACGCGCTTGCCGCCGCCCTCGCGCACCGAAATGGTCACATCCAAGCAGGTAACGTAGTGGGCGTCGT
>JAXDOA010000023.1:0-3222 GCA_034669125.1 Hyphomicrobiales bacterium | reverse complement strand
ACCCGAACCTGGTCGAAGGAAGGAATGGCGCTGTTCGGCTTCGCGCTCCCCGACGGGCGCGGGCAAGTAGGCGGCGACGCCGACGAGTTCGGGGCGTCCCTGCATCCCGACGACCGCCACCTGCTGCAGCGCTTTCATGAGCTGGCGGACAAACAGGATTCATTCGCCGCGGAGTATCGGATCGTGCGGCCGGGCGGCGAAATCCTCTGGCTATCGGGCCGCGGCCAGGTCGTGTCGCGCACGCCGGACGGCAGGGCGCACCGCATGGTCAACATCGTGGCCGACATCACCGAGCGCAAGCAGACGGAGGACCATGTCCAGTTCCTGATGCGTGAGATTTCCCATCGCTCCAAGAACCTGATGGCGGTGATCCAGTCGATTGCCCGCCGCACCGCTCGAAGCTCCGGCACGATCGAAGAATTCGACACCCGCTTTCAGCCCCGTCTGCACAGCCTCGCCGCCCTGCACGATGTGCTGTTCAATGAGGGATGGAGGGGCGCACCGCTCGCCGACCTGGTGCGGCAACAACTCGTTCCTTTCATCGAGCTCCAGAGCGAGCGCATTGACATTGCAGGGCCCGCCATTCTGGTGACGGCCGGAGCCGCTCAGGCAATCAGTCTTGCAATCCATGAGCTTGCGACAAACGCGACCAAATACGGAGCGTGGTCCGTTGCGGCGGGGAAGGTCGCCGTCACCTGGAGATTTGTCTCAGGCACCGGCGGAGCGCGTCCCTTGCTGCTGAGCTGGGTCGAACGCGGCGGGCCACGTGTGGCGCCGCCGGCCCGCAAGGGTTTCGGCCATCTGGTCATTGACGACATGATTGCGCGGGCGCTGGACGGAAAGGTCGAGATGGAGTTCGCCGAGCAGGGCCTGAACTGGACCGTCTCAATTCCCGAACCCAATCTCGTTCGTGCTGCCGGGGACAGCTAACCGTCGCGCTCGGACGTGCGTCGATTGCGACGGCAAAGTGCGGGTGTTACGTTCGCCACAAGAAACGCCAAGGGAGACGACCTGATGGTAACGCGCCGCGTGCTGATGGCTGCCGCTATCGCAAGTTCACTGCTGGCCGTTCCGGCCGCTGCGCAAAAATACCCCGACCGGCCGATCACGTTTGTCGTTCCCTGGGCGGCGGGCGGCGGAGCCGATCTGGCGTCCCGCCTGTTTGGCTCGGCGCTCGAACGGGAGCTTGGCGTTCCGGTCAACATCATCAACCGGACCGGCGGCAACGGCGTTGTCGGACATTATGCCATCGCTTCCGCCACGCCCGACGGCTACACGATCGGCATGGCAACCTCGGAAATCGCCTATTTCAAGACCACCGGCCTCTCCGACATCACGCCCGACACCTACGACATCATCTCGACCATTCTGAACTTTCCTGCCGGGATCACGGTGAAAGCGGATTCGCCGCACAAGACCGCGGGCGACTTCCTGTCCGCCTTGAAGAGCACTCCGAAGAACACGTTCACGGCGTCTGGCGCCGGCACCGGCGGCTCATGGCACATCGCGATCGCGGGTCTCGGCAAGGCCGCGGGCGTCGGCGCCGATCATGTGCGCTGGGTGCCAAGCCAGGGCGGCGCACCGGCGTTGCAGGATGTCGTTGCAGGAGGAATCACCATGTTCTCCGGCTCTCCGGGCGAGGCGAAGTCGCTCGCCGACTCCGGCCGCGTGCGCATCCTGGCGCTGATGGCTGACGAGCGCTCGGCCGCCTTCCCGGACGTCCCGACGCTGAAGGAGTCGGGCGTCAACTGGAGCTTCACCAACTGGTTCGCTCTCGTGGCGCCGAAGGGCCTGCCGGCTGAGGTGCGCGCCCGGCTCATCGAAGCCGGCGCCAAGGCACACGCGAAGCCCGCGGTGCAGGACCCGCTGAAGCAACGCGGATTCAATCCGAACTGGTCCGGTCCCGAGAAGGCGCGCGAGTTCGCACTCGGCTTTGCGACATCCACCCGCGACGTTCTCACCGATCTCGGGTTGGCAAAGCAGTAAAGCCGTTCGTCGGATCGACTCGGGAGTGGTCTGCAATGTCCGTGACAATTATCGCGTCTCGTTCGATTGCGCTTCTCATTTTTTTGCTGGCAAATCCGCTCTGTTCCGCCGCGCAGACCGGCAAGCCCGAAGAGAAATCCGCCTCTACCTACTATCCGGAGGCCGACTGGAAACATAAGCCGCCGGCTGAAACCGGGATCAATGCCGCGCTCCTGAAGGAGGCCATCGACTTCGCGGTGGCGAGCGAAACCAAGGCGCCGCGCGACCTCGTGATCAATCACTATCAGACGTTCGGCCGCGAGCCGTTCGGCTATGCGATCGGGCCCATCCGCGAACGCGGCGAGCCGACCGGCTTGATCGTCCATCGCGGCTATGTTGTTGCCGAATGGGGCGAGCCGCTACGCGTCGACATGACCCACAGCGTCACGAAGAGTTTTCTGTCGAGCTTGGTCGGCATCGCCTTCGATCGCGGCATGATCAGGAGCATCGACGATCCTGTGCGCGACTATGTCGCGCCGATCCAGCTCTACGATTCCAGTCCGTCAGGCAACAAATCCGACCGGGTCGGCAAGTCCGACCTCCTGTTTCTCTTTGAAACCGCGCACAACCGCACCATCACTTGGGATCACTTGCTGCGGCAAACCAGCGACTGGGAGGGAACCCTGTGGGGCAAGCCCGACTGGGCCGACCGGCCTGAAGCCAACCCATCCGAATGGATCACGCGCCCGCGCCACAAGGCGGGCACGGTCTACAAATACAACGACACGCGGGTGAACGTGCTAGCGCTCGCCGCGCTCAATCTCTGGCGGCGCCCGATGCCGCAGGTGCTGAAAGAGACGATCATGGACCCGATCGGCGCATCGAATACGTGGCGCTGGTTCGGCTACGAGAATTCGTGGATCGTCCTCGACGGCAGCCTCGTGCAGTCGGTGACCGGCGGCGGCCACTGGGGCGGCGGCATGTACATCAACGCCTACGACATGGCGCGCTTCGGGTATTTGACGCTGCGCCGGGGCAAATGGGGCGATCGCCAGCTCATCTCCGAACGATGGTTGGATTGGGCGCGCACGCCAACCCCTGCCGAACCGACCTACGGTTTCATGAACTTCTTCCTCAATACGCAAAAGAAGCTGCTTCCGAGCGCACCGGAGAGCGTTTTCATGCACATCGGGAACGGCGCAAACCTGATCTATGTCGATCCGGAGCACGATCTGGTCGCGGTGGTGCGCTGGCTCG
>JAXDOA010000022.1:0-9417 GCA_034669125.1 Hyphomicrobiales bacterium | reverse complement strand
ACAAGGACAAGGATGGCAACATCTGGATTTCACAATTCGTCCAGTGCCGGCTGGCGAAGTTCAATCCCAAGACCGAAGAGTGGATCGAGTATCCTGTTCTCACCGCTTACCAGGACGATCCGTTCTGTACGGTGCGACGGCCAACCGTCGGTCCGGACGGAACGGTGTGGTACGGCATCTTCAACAAGGGGATCATCGGTAAGCTCGATCCCGCCACCGGCAAGATGGTGGAATACAAGGTCCCGATGGCTGTGTCGGAGCCCTATGATGTGTGGCCCGATCCGGCTGGCAACATCTGGATCAGTGACGGCGGAATGGGCGGCACGCTGATCCGCTTCGATCCAAAGACGGAGAAGTTCGCCTTCTATCCGACCGTTCAGCGCGGCGATCTGCCGAAAATCGAGATCACGCGCGAGGGTGCCGTCTGGTACAATCCGCGTTCGGCGCCCAAAGGCGCAGTCGGCGTGCTCTATCCCGACATGACGAAGATGACGACCTTCGAGGCAAAGTACTAAGGCGCGACTGAGGGGTGTCACCACGCCGGTGCCCCCTCAACGCCCCTACCACTGTCGGCAATATGAGTCCTAAGAACGCGGCTGGTCTTTCGGCTCGCCATACACCTTCGCCGGATCGAACGCCTTGTCGGCCTCGCGGAATTCCAGCAGGAGCGATGCATCCGGCGCGTTGCCGAGTGGGACGGCGCGATAAAAGCACGAGCGGCGCCCGGTGTGGCATGCGCCGGGACCTGCCTGCTCGACCTTGATCCACACCGCGTCCTGATCGCAGTCGATGCGCATCTCGGTCACGCGCTGGACGTGGCCGGACGTCTCGCCCTTGCGCCAGAGCGCGCGGCGCGAGCGGCTGAAGTACCAGGCCTCTCCGCTCTCGATGGTGCGGGCGAGCGCCTCGGCATTCATGTGCGCGACCATCAGCACGTCGCCGCTCGCAGCGTCGGTCGCAACGCACGTCACGAGCCCGTCGGCGTCGAACTTGGGCGCGAGCCTGGCGCCTTCCTCGATCGCTTCGGTCGAGCCGCGCTCGGAGAATGTGTAGGACTGACCCACTTTTGCCTCGTCATTGCCGGGCTTGACCCGGCAATCCATCGAACAAAATCAGTCATTGAGTAGGATGGATGCGCGGGTCAAGCCCGCGCATGACGAAAGCTAGCGCGCGCCTCCGCGCACCATCGTGATGAAGCGCGCCTGTTCCTGCGGATCCTCGAACAGGCCGGTGAATTTCGTCGTCAGCGTCATCGAGCCGGACTTGGCCACGCCACGCATCGACATGCAGGTGTGCTCGGCTTCGAGCATCACCGCCACGCCCTTCGGCTTCAGAATCTCCTCGATCGCGGTCGAAATCTGCGCGGTCAGATGTTCCTGCGTCTGCAGCCGCCGCGCATAGACGTCGATTAGCCGCGCGATCTTGGACAATCCCACCACGCGGCCGATCGGCATATAGGCGATGTGCGCCCTGCCGGTGAACGGCATGACATGGTGCTCGCAATGCGAATAGAACGGGATATCGCGCACCAGCACGAGGTCGTCGTAGCCGCCGGTCTCCGAGAACGTGCGATCCAGCACCTCGGCGGGGCATTCCTTGTAACCACCGAACAGTTCCTCATATGCGCTCACAAAGCGCTTCGGTGTCTCGACCAGACCCTCGCGGTCCGGATTGTCGCCGATAAAGGAGAGCAGCGTGCGCACCGCGGCTTCCGCCTCCGCGCGCGACGGGCGCGGTTCGACCGGCACGGGCGCGGCGCGCACGTGGTCCGACATGGGTTTTTCGGGTGCAGTGGTTTTCGGAAAATTCTTGACGACAGCGTCCATGACGGTCTCTCCGTTCGACCGGCACAAAGTGCCGGAGGTGTCACCGGGGTCGCCGCGGCTTGGTGCACCGGATGGAACCCGATACGGACGCCGCATTCCTCAAGTTTCGCGCTTCGCCTTTAGGCGAGACGCCCCCAGAACCGAAGGCCCCCTTTTCCAGCCTGCGGTTCCGCTCCTATATAAGTTGCGAGAAGCTGGCCGGCAATCAATGCCCCCTGGCTGAATTTGCCGGAATCGAGCCAAATTCATGCTGAATGACGTCTACAACCGCCGGATTCTCGAGTTGGCAGGCACAATTCCCCGAATTGGCCGGCTCGAACACCCGGACGCGTCGGCGACCGCCCATTCCAAGCTGTGCGGCTCGACCGTGACGGTGGACCTTCGGATGGAGGGCGATACGGTCGCGGACTTCGCACACGAGGTGAAAGCCTGCGCGCTCGGGCAGGCGTCCTCGTCGATCATGGCGCGCAACGTGATCGGCGCGAAAGCGAGTGAGCTCAAGGGCCTGCGCGAGACCGTTCACAAGATGCTGAAGGAAAATGGCGCCGCGCCCGCGGACGGCAAATGGGCCGATATCGCGGTGCTCGAGCCGGTGCGCGACTACAAGGCGCGGCATGCCTCAACGCTGCTGACCTTCGACGCGGTGGTCGATGCGATCAACCAGATCGAAGCCAAGCGCGTCGCTCCCACCGCGAAGGCGGCAGCGGAGTGAACCTGCTGCACGCCCCTCGCCTCGCCGGCCGCGGGCTGGTGAAAATCTACCGCTACACCCTCTCGCCGCTGGTCGGCTTCCATTGCCGCCATCTTCCGACCTGCTCGGAATATGCCGACGAGGCGCTCGATCGATACGGGCTGTGGGCCGGCTCGTGGATGACGCTTGCGCGGCTCTCGCGCTGTCACCCATGGGGAACATCAGGCATCGATCGCGTGCCGGAAGCCGCGCCGCAGGGGGCGCATTGGTATGCCCCTTGGCGGTTTGCGCGCTGGCGGTAGGACTCTCTCCGCTCATTCCCGCGTAAGCGGGAATGTCGTTTCTTGGCTCTGGGTCCCCACTTTCGCGGGATGAGCGGTCGGGTTCAGCGCGCCGACTGAGCGAATTGCTCCAGCCGCCGCTTCGCCTCGCCCGAGCCGAAGTCCGCTGCCTTGGCGTACCACTCGCGCGCCTGCCGCGCATCGGCGGCGACGCCGAGCACGCCGAGCTTGCGCAGCACGGCTGATTCATAGGTCGAGCCGAGCACGAGCGCTGCTCGGGGGTCGCCCGCTTCCGCCGCGCGCGTGAGCATCAGCCGTGCCGCCGCGATGTCGCCCTGCACGATCAGTTCCTCGCTCCGCTTCACCAGCATTGCGATTTCCTCGCGATCGAGTGCGCGCAGCGTTGGCACCGGCGCGGGCGCCGGTTCCACCAAGACGGGCGATATTGCGACGGTCTTCACGGCTTGCGCGGGAATTGGCGTCTCCACCGGCGCCTCAGGCGCCGGACCTGCCGCGGCAAACCGCTCGGCAAGCGCGACCGGCACGCTCCCGTCGGCCGAGGCCAGCTTGAACTCCTGAGGCGCTTGCCGGGGATAGCCGCTCTGCGCGCCGAACCGCGACCAGAAGGACGCCGGAGCCGCCTCGCCGTCCGCCTTGACGGCGAGCGACAGCGCCGCGGTGCCGACCATGAAGAACGCCGCGAGCGCTGCCAGCCCGACGGCGCCGGCGACGCGTGCGAGAATGCCGACCGCCGGCATCGGCGGCATCGGCGGCATCGGCACGGCGACCGGATCGAGCGAGGGCCGCTCGCGCAAATGCCGCGCCGCGATGTCGCCGTCGAACGGCTTGTCGCGCCAGCGCCGTTTGCCCTCGGATGCCCCAAGCGGCGCGTCGCGCGTTTCTTCACGCGCCCAAGGGGGCGCATACATCGTCGGGAACATCGTAGGCGTATCGGCATCGCTTCGGACTGGAGCACTCATGACTTTTCCTCCCGCCGTCGGGTGACGGCCTCACGCAACATGCCCCCTGGAGGATCGATATCGCTTACCTGCGCTCGCGCGCCTTCCACTGCAGAAATTCCTGGAACAGCCGGTCGCGTTCCTCGGACGGCAGCGCGACCGCCTTCTCGCGGCTCCCCGCGACGAACCGATCGAACTGCTCGCGCTCGCCTTGCGCCATGCCGTCGCGCTTGCGCAGCCATTCCTCGGCGCCCGCAAAGCGCGTCCAGCCCGGCAGCACCGCCGCGAGATTGGCTTCCTTCCACTTCGGATGGCGCGGGGCTTTCTGGAATTCGGCGAGTTTTGGGAAAAATGCGTCGACGAACTTCTGGATGCGCCGGTAACGGTCGGTGCCCTTCGGCCAATTGAACGCGATCAGCACCGCGCCGACCGCGATCGTCTCGACCTTCTGTCCCGGTGCGATCAGGCCCGGATAGTCCTCCGTCGTGAGGGTGGCCGGCAGATATTCGGCCTGCAGCGGCTTGGCATACGCCACGGGAAGGATGCGGAAGCCGTCCGCGGCCTTGAGCTTGATCATCGAGCCTGCGGGCTTGCCGGCGATCAGGATCGTCGCGGCGATCTCGCCGGATTTGAGTTTCTCGAATGCATCGGCCTGCCCCATGTTGACTTCTTGCGGCGCGACGCCGAGGCGCTCGAAGATGTCGCGCGCGGACAGTTGCGTGCCGGAGCCTGCATCCGAATAATTCACCCGCTTGCCGGCAAGCTGCTCGATCGACGTGATGCTTGAGTCCGCGCGCACGATCAGGTGCAGCTCTTCATTGAACAGCTTGGCGATGTAGACGATCTTGTCGTCGAGCGCGCCGATTTCGTTGGTCTTCTTGAAATACGGCAGCAGGTTCGACTGCGTGATGCCGAGATCGACACCTTTGAGGAAGCGCACATCCTTGATGTTCTGACCGCCGCCCTTGCCGATCACCGGCAGAATGCGGAAGTCGTCGCCGTCGTCGAGCACGGCCGACATGTCATAGGCGACCGTCATGTAGGTCGCGTTCGGATTGCCCGAGACGATCGCGAGCGTGTTGGCGTTGATGCGCTCGCCGAGACTGCCGAGCGCCGGCTTGTTCGGCATCGGCGCGCCGGAGCGCTGCGACTGCGCCGGCTCAGCTGCGAGCATTGCGCCGCATAACGCGCCGAGAAAAAAACAAACAGATGTCCACGGCCGGCAAGCCGGCCTTCCGTCCCCACTCATGACCTGTCCCCGTGCGACGGATTTACGCCAACGCAACACACACAGAACGCGTTACGCTTAACCCGCATTGTCTGACGCTGTTTCACGCGGCGTGCCCGCACCGCGCGGCTTGAGCAACGCAGCGTGCCCGCACTGCGCTGTTGAGAGATTGAGGTTCTCTCTTGACAGTGATGTTTGTGGGTTAGTTTGGCGTGATGTGGGCGCGCGTGAGGCATTTTCGCCCAAGTTGAGTGCGCGATTCGTGGCGGACGCTGATGCGCCGATTGCGGCGAACGCGCGAGGAGATTGAAAAATCAGGGCGAATGAGCTCGGACTGTAGGGCGCGCAAAGCGAAGCGTGCCCGCCCTCTTGCGCGGCGGCGGGCACGTCGCTGCGCTCCTTTGCCCGCCCTACGATCATCGAGAGCGCATTGCGCCGCCCAAGCACGGCCGCATCGGCGCGCCCGACGCCTGCGGTCATGTCGCGCGCGCGCAGCACCCGCCCGATCTCGAGCGAGCCACTGCGTGAGCAGGGGACAAATGAAGGCGAGAGCATGCTCACCGGTCGCGCAGTATATCGGCCCATTCGCGCGTTTTGTCGTCGACATACTTTTTTCGTTCCTCGGCGGTAAGTGGAAGGCCATTGAAGAATGCCCGGCAGGGTTCGCCGGCGCGAATGGCCTCCCACAACTCATAAAGATTTCGCACATTCTCCAGTCTTCCGCGCATCATCTCGAAAGTAGACAACCGTAGCGGAAGCGCCGGCTCGCGCTTATCGGGTATCTGGTAATCGATGAACTGCTGCACGGCCTTGGACAGCCACCAACTCATCGAGACCGCTTTCGAGCGGCCCCACGATCCCTGTTCGCCAAACACGGTGACATGAAAGGCCGGCCCCGATGTGCCGCTCGCCTTGCATCCGACGCCGCGCGCCTGAGGCGTTCTCAAGGACCACACGAGATCGCGCACCGCATAGGAGCCGCGCGCATCGCGCGTCTGATAAAGCGCCCCGGCAGGCCGAACTACCTTGCCCAACCATGAGTCGTCGGTGATGTCCGGCGGCAGTGGTGCACAAGCGTCCGCCAGCAGATTTTCCGCCGCTCGCCCGGCCGTTGGATTGTTTGAGATAACCAAGACAACAGGAGCGAGTCCGAACGTTTCCAATGCCCGTGCAAGGTTCATCGCGCTCGTGGCACCGAAGTTTTCGAAGTAGCCGCCGTCAACAATGTGGTCGATGATCTCCCGATTGCCGCCTGTAAAGAAGTTCCCGATCCTGCCGAGGAATCCCGGATCGGGGCGCTCGCAAGACACGGTCCCGGCCGGCGAGATGACAGGGAATCGAGCGCTGTTGGTAACGGCCGTTGCGAGCGAAAAGTCACGTTCTCCAAAAGGATTGAGCGGCTTCGCCGGCGCCTCATTGGAATCGAATTTGATACACTTTGCGGGATCCTCAAATGGCAATCGATAAAGCTCGCGGACATCGTAGGAATCCTGGAACAGCCGGAACTGCTTTTCAACGTCGTTGATCTGAACCGAATGATGCGCGGATATGTGCGACGTCAGCACACGCCGGCCGGTAATCGCGGAAGTGCCGTTGAAAATAAGAAGCGGACGCCAGTCCCCCTGACGCGGCCCGAATGATCCGAACGCGCGCCCGAAAATCGGACTGCCCTTGTGCGCAGTCGCCTTGTCGAACCAGTTGCTGAACGAATTTTCCAGCAAGGCGGCACGGTCCAGGCCGCTGCCGGCCAGCGTTCGTATCAAGGGGACGGGATCGCGTATCGCCATTCCGATGGCGGTCGCGGATAGAAAGTCCCCAGACAAGATCGCCTCGAGGCAATCACGCCACGTGCGCGGGGGAGTGCCGCGGAAATATGCAGCAGCGATCTCCTCGGCGTTGCGATCGCATGGCGGCGCGTAGCGGTGGCCCCGTTCATTCGCGGCCTCAAGCGCCGCGGCATAAACTGCCGCGCCAAGAGATCCCCCCGAAACGCCCGAGATGGCAAATAGCCGCCGTGCAAACAGCGGAGGCTCGTTGCAACCCAGTGCGCCTGGGCTCGGCAATGTCGGACAGGTGGCATCGAGCAAAAGTGCCAAGCGTTGCCGCGGTGATGAATGCCGCGCGGCTTGCGCCACCGGCGGCAGCCACCAGGACAGGCCGAGGACAATCCTTGGCTGCGGCGGACGGCGTGGGCAGCGACGTTGCCACGACGGTGACCTGACCGGTCGAGGGGGGGGCCGGCTTGAGCTCGCAATCGTTCGCTCTTGCCCATTGCTCGACCGCCGTATGCAGATGCCATTGCGTTCCGGCCGGGAGGCCGGAGCGCTGGGTCGTGTTCGCGGGCGGTGGGAGAAGCCGTATCGCGATGTGATCGCCAAACAGGACCGGCACGAGAATCAGGCCCAAAAACGCGATCACGAGAATCGGGACTTCCCATCGATACGAAAGTTTCGCCAACCACGCGATGGCCGGAACCCATGCGCCCAGCACGAACGCGAGAAGCGTAGCGCGCTCGAGTCCGAACGTCGTGTGTGGCGACACGATCACCCAGCCGACAGCTGCCGTCAGCAGCAGACCTAAGACCACGCTGATGATTGCGAGCCATACCGTTTTGCCATCCGGCTGAGGCGCGCCTGAATGCCAGCGACCGAGCTCTTCCTTGGTAAACTTGCCAAGCGTGGAGTTGTGTATTGTCGATCGCCCCATTGCCACAGCGAAAAACACGATGGCCGCGACCAATGTCGCAATCGCGTGTGCGACGATTTGGCTTTTGGCAGCGTGCGCGGCGCTTATCGTTGCTGCATCGTAAAGGTCGGAATTGACCAACCAAAGCGAGAGCAAGATTGCGGCGAAGCAAAACAGCCCCAGCCAAATCGGCAGCCATTCAGCAATTCCGCCGAACCGTGTGTTCAATGCCTCGTAATCCGGCTCGCCTGAAGTGCGTGCAAAGTAGCGTTTGGTCCAGTGTTCTCCGTCCACTGCGCTCCGTGCGGCAAAAAACACCAGACCGATCCAGAACAAGAGGAATGCCGTTGCAAGCGCCGCTGCGCGCAGCCCAACCGCAAGCACGGCCCACCATCCCTCAACGGTCGGCGCATCGATGAACAAGTCCTGGACTTGCGGAACAAGCACGAGGAGGGCAGATCCCGCCACCGTGCTGAAAACCGGAACGCGACAGACCCACAACACCAGCAAGATGTCGTCGATTTTGCGAACGATCCTTCTCAATCTTGACGGGTTCTCGGCCATCGCGAGCTCCTGGAGCACGGGTAGAAAGATCCTATCACATCCCAAGCGCGAATAGGAACACCCAGAAGAGTGTGTCCCGCTTCTGGTTTCTGTTGCTGCGCCGTTCGTGCAATTGAACGAATGATTTCGATCGTTGGTGCTGGCGCAGCCTCAGCTGCAACGCGCGAGCGCCGAACCGCCCGCCGTGATTGCGATGGCGGTCAACGCGACCAGCGCTAGCCGGGATGTTCTCACACGTGCGGCCCGAACCCGAAGTCGATGCCCGACGATATCAGGATTTCCCGTCGCCCGCGCCGTGCTTGAACGCCGCCGATTCTGTGCTATTTCAACGCCAACCGCTTACCCACGCCCGTTCGTGGGAGTGAGCAACCTGGAGCACATCATGGTCGCCCTGACCTTTCCCGACGGCGCGCGCCGCGAATACCCTGACAACATCACCGGTCTCGACATCGCGAAGGGCATTTCCCCTTCGCTCGCCAAGCGCACCGTCGCGATGGCGCTCGACGGGCAGTTGGCCGATCTCTCCGACCCGATCGGCCATGACGCCAAAATCGAGTTCGTCTCGCGCGAGGACCCGCGCGCGCTCGAATTGATCCGCCACGACGCCGCGCACGTGCTGGCCGAGGCGGTGCAGACGCTGTGGCCCGGCACGCAGGTGACCATCGGGCCGGTGATCGAGAACGGCTTCTATTACGATTTCTTCCGCAACGAGCCGTTCACGCCGGAAGACTTCCCGGCGATCGAGAAGAAGATGCGCGAGATCGTCGCGCGCGACAAACCCTTCACCAAGGAGACGTGGGACCGCGAAAAAACCAAGCAGGTTTTTCGCGACAAGGGCGAAATGTTCAAGGTCGAGTTGGTCGACGCGATCCCCGGCAACGAGCCGATCAGGATCTATCACCAGGGCGACTGGTTCGACCTGTGCCGCGGCCCGCACATGACCTCCACCGGCAAGGTCGGCAACGCCTTCCGGCTGATGAAGGTCGCGGGCGCGTATTGGCGCGGCGATTCGAACAACCCGATGCTCACCCGCATCTACGGCACGGCGTTCGCCAAGCAAGAGGAACTCGACGCGTACCTCAAGCAGATCGAGGAGGCCGAGAAGCGCGACCACCGCAAGCTCGGCCGCGAGCTCGATTTGTTTCACTTCCAGGAGGAAGGCCCCGGCGTGGTGTTCTGGCAC
>JAXDOA010000021.1:0-3400 GCA_034669125.1 Hyphomicrobiales bacterium | reverse complement strand
AAGGATCTCGAACCGGGCAAATGGGTGAAGGTCCTCGGCTGGGGCGATGCCGCGGAGGCGAAGAGGATGCTCGCCGAAGCGATCGCGCGGGCGAAAAATGTCTAGCGCGGCGACGCCAAAATCCTGGGTCGGCCAATCGATCGAACGGGTAGAGGACGCGGCGCTGCTCACCGGGCGCGGCCGCTACATCGACGACATCGGCGTGCCGCCGGGCTGCTTGCACGCGGCCGTGCTGCGCTCGCCGCATCCCCATGCAGTGATCCGTTCGATCGACGTGAGCGCCGCGAAGGCCGCGCGTGGCGTGGCGGCCGTCGTGACGGGCGCGGAGGTGACGAAACTCGGCGCGCCGCTGCTCGCCGGCGTGAAGGCCAACATCCAGTGCTGGCCGTGTGCAGTCGGTACCGTGCGCTATGTCGGCGAGCCGGTCGCTGTTGTCGTCGCGGAGGATCGCTATCTTGCCGAGGACGCGCTGGAGCTGATCGAAGTCGATTATGACCCGCTGCCGGTCACGCTGCGGCCTGGCGATGCGCTCAAACCCGGCAGCGCGGTGCTGCACGAGGGCCTCGGCGGAAACATCGCGAGCGATCGTTCGTTCCGCTATGGCGATCCGGAAGGAGCATTCGCATCCGCGGCGCATCGCGTGTCGGTGAAGGTCAACTATCCGCGCAACTCCTGCACGCCGATCGAAACCTACGGGCTGATCGCCGACTACGATCCCGGCGAGGACGCCTACGATGTGCTGGCGACCTTCCAGGGTCCGTTCAGTATCCACGCGGTGCTGGCGCGCGCGCTGAAAGTGCCCGGTAACCGGCTGCGCCTGCGCATGCCGCCGGATGCCGGGGGCAGTTTCGGCGTGAAGCAGGGCATTTTCCCCTACATCGCCCTGATGGGGATCGCGGCGCGTGTCGCCGGCCGGCCGGTGAAATGGATCGAGGACCGGCTGGAGCATCTGACCGCCTCGGTATCGGCGACCAACCGTCTCATTACTCTTGAAGCCGCCGTGGAAGCGGACGGGCGCGTCACCGCGCTGGCGTGGGATCAGGTCGAGGATGTCGGCGCGCACATCCGCGCGCCCGAACCCGCCACGCTTTACCGCATGCACGGCAATCTCACCGGCGCCTACGACATCAAGCATGTTTCAGTGCGGAACCGCGTGGTGATGACCAACAAGACGCCGACCGGGTTGAACCGCGGCTTCGGCGGCCCGCAAGTCTATTACGCACTCGAACGCCTGATGCAGCGCGTGGCGGTGGAGTTGAAACTCGATCCGCTCGATGTGATCCGCCGCAATCTCGTGCCGAGCGGCGTGTTTCCGTTCCGCACCGCGACCGGCGGTCTGCTCGACTCCGGCGACTATCCGGTGTGTGTCGCGCAGGCGGTGGAGGAGGGCGGTCTCGCGGAATTACGTACGCGGCAGAAGGCGGCGCGCGCGGAAGGCCGCCTGTATGGCATCGGGCTGACCGCGGTGGTCGAGCCGAGCGTGTCCAACATGGGCTACATCACCACGGTGCTCACGCCCGAGGAGCGCCGCAAGGCCGGGCCGAAGAACGGCGCGCAGGCGACCGCGACGATCTCGCTCGATCCGGGCGGCGCCGTGTCGGTGCATGTCGCCTCGGTCCCGCAAGGGCAGGGGCACCGCACGGTCGTCTCGCAGATCGTCGCCGATGCGCTGGGCCTGAAGCCCTCGGACATTCGCGTGAACACCGAGATGGACACCGCGCGTGACGCGTGGTCGATCGCGTCGGGCAATTATGCGAGCCGCTTCGCGCCCGCCGTCGGCGGCGCCGTCCAGCTTGCGGCGGAACGCATCAGGGAAAAGCTCGCGCGCGCCGCCGCCGGGCAGCTCAACGTGCAGGCCGACGAGATCGAATTCGCGCAAGGGCGCGTACGCGCGAAGGGAAACCCCGACAACGCGCTGCCGTTCGGCCGTGTCGCCGCGACCGCGCACTGGGCGCCCGGAACGCTGGCCGACGACGACCAGGCGATCCGCGAAACCGTGTTCTGGACGCCGCCGCAACTCACCGCCCCGACCGAGGACGACGGCATCAACTCATCGCTTTGCCACGGCTTCATTTTCGATTTCTGCGGCGCGGAAGTGGATCGCATGACCGGCGCCGTGCGCATCGACAAATACGTCACCATGCACGACTGCGGCCGCGTGCTGCATCCCGGGATGGTCGCCGGGCAAATCACCGGCGGCTTCGCGCATGCGCTCGGCGCGGCGCTGTACGAGGAATACGTCTATTCGGACGACGGCAATTTCATCTCCGGCACGCTCGCCGACTATCTGATGCCGACAACCACCGAAGTGCCCGCGCCGCTGATCCTGCATTTCGAATCGCCCTCCCCGTTCACGCCGCTCGGCGCCAAGGGGGTCGGCGAAGGCAATTGCATGAGTACGCCGGTGTGCATCGCCAACGCGGTCGCGGATGCGCTCGGCATCGCCGAGATCGACCTGCCGCTCAGCCCGTCAAAGCTCGCGGCGCTGATCGCCGAGGCCCCATGAAGCCCGCGCCGTTCGACTATGTGCGTGCCGAAACGCTCGATGAGGCGCATGCGGCGCTTGCCGCGGAGGGAGGCGATGCGAGCGTGCTCGCTGGCGGCCAGACGCTGGTGCCAATGCTCTCGATGCGCGTCGCGCGGCCGGGCGTGCTGGTCGATATCATGCGGATCAAGGCGCTGTCCGGCATCGCGGTCGAGGACAACGCAATCCGGGTCGGCGCGACCGTGCGTCAGGCTGATCTGCTGGCATGGCCGGAACTGGCCGCGCGCCAGCCGCTGCTCGCGCAGGCTTTGCCATGGGTCGGGCATGCGCAGACGCGCGCTCGCGGAACCGTGTGCGGCTCGGTGGCACTGGCCGATCCGAGCGCGGAGCTTCCGCTGGCGCTGGTGGCGCTCAGCGGCAATATTGTGTTGTCGTCGGCACAGGGGCGCCGCGATGTGACGGCGCAAGACTTTTTCACCGGCCTGATGTCGACCGTCCGGGCGGACGACGAACTGATCGAAGCCGTGCGGTTTCCGCTCCGGCTTGCCGGGACCGGATACGCGTTCCGCGAATTCGGCCGGCGCCACGGCGATTTCGCCATCGTCGCCTGCGCGGCGGCTGCGGATGCGCGAGGCGCACGGCTTGCGGTCGGCGGCGTCGCCGAGCGTCCGCTGGCGCGCGACCTCGGAAATATCGAAGGCTCGGCGCTCGACGATGCGCTTGCGGCGTTCGCCGACGCGCTTGAAGCACGCGACGATCTGCACGCGACCGGAGACTATCGCCGCATGCTGGTACGCAAGCTCGGTCGTGCAACAATCGAAGAGGCGCAACGATGCCGCGCCTGAGCGCCGATCGGCGGCACACGATCCGCCTCGAAGTCAACGGCCGCGCGGTCGAGGGCGAGGCTGAGCCGCG